>NZ_MWQI01000005.1 GCF_002210345.1 Fibrobacter sp. UWB4
CACGACCTTGCCAAGGTCGGGGTCGAGGGTCCGAGTCCCTTTTCCCGCTCTAAAATAAAAGAAGACGCTGTTGAGCGTCTTCTTTTATTTTATGGTCAGAATAAGACGAGGCCCCGAGAAGAGGGTGCGACAAAATTCGGCTTATGCACAAAGTGCGAAAAACCGAATTTTGCGCTTGACACGAACGCAGTGAGTGCAAGCCCGAAGGGGCAAAGGCCAGCCGCGTAGCGGGGACTGGACTTTGACAATCCCTTTTCCCGCTCAAAAAAATTCACTTTTTCATCCCAGACCCCTTTATAACTACAAATTTTATTTCTATATATGGGCTACCCTCGCGGGAATAGCTCAGTTGGTAGAGCACGACCTTGCCAAGGTCGGGGTCGAGGGTCCGAGTCCCTTTTCCCGCTCTAAAACAAAAAGCCTAGCATCAAGCTAGGCTCTTTTTTTATGGTCAGAATAAGACGAGGACCCGAGCCAAGTAGTTCTTTTTTATATTTAACCAGTTGAAGTTATGTTCGGTATTTATATTCACGTTCCGTTTTGCGCGAAAATTTGCGATTATTGCGACTTTCGCGTGATGCCTGCGAATGCTCGGCTGTTCGAGGAATATGTGGGCTTGCTGGAACGTGAAATTCGCGCGTTTGCGATGGCGCATCCTGTATCGCATTCGGCGTCTTCCAAAAGCGCTCTTTCGCGGGCGCGAACGCTTTATCTTGGCGGTGGAACTCCTTCAATTTTGCCAAGCGCATGCCTGGAACGGATTTTTGCGGTGCTTGCGTCGTGTGGCGTTCGCGTAGATGCGCTTGACGAAGTCTCGATGGAATTCAACCCGGAATCGTGTACCGAAGAATCTGTGCAAACGGCGCTCTCGTGCGGCGTGCGTCGCTTTAGCCTTGGACTTCAAACGTTTTCGCAAACGCTCTTGGACCGCATTGGCCGCAGGCACACGGTAGAACGCGGCTTTGAAGCTTTGCGTTTGTTAACTTCGCTTCCGCAGGCGAAAGTCTCGGCGGATTTGATGTTTGATTTGCCGGGGCAATCGGTAGATTCTTTCTTGAAAGATGTGGACCGCTTGTCGGATTTTCCGCTTGGGCACTTGAGCTTTTATGGATTGAATGTGGGCGAGAGGACGCTTTTGGGCGGTCGCGTGTCTCGTGGCGAAGAAAAAATTGACGAGAGTTTGTACGAGCCGATGTATCTCGGGGGCGTCGAGATTCTTGAGAAAAAGGGCTTCGCGCGTTATGAGGTCTCGAATTTTGCAAAGCCTGGCGACGAAAGCTTGCACAACATGAACTACTGGAATCGCGGCGAGTACATTGGCTTTGGGCCGGGTGCGCATAGCTATTTTGACGGTCGCCGTTTCTGCGCTCCAGAGATGTATCCGCGTTGGCGCGATTATGTGAATGCTGGCTCGCCGGATGCATCGCTGACATACGATGATCTTGATAAAGATGACGTCCTGACGGAGCGCGTGTGGCTTTCGCTTCGCCAGCGCTCTGGCCTCGACCTAAATGCGCTTGTTGCTGACGGAATTTCTGTTTCGCCGGCAGGCTATGAGCGATGGGTCAAGAAAGGTTTCGCAACGCTCGATGGCGGAATCCTAAAACTTGTCGGCCGTGGCTGGATTTTCATGGACAGCGTCGTGACGGACGTGTTGAACGCCTGCCGATAGCACGTTCTCCATAAAAAGGAGATGCCCCGTCGGAGCGGGGCATGACAAGTTTAATTTTGGCTTTTAACTACTTATTAATCGCCGCCAAGAATGCGTCTTTCTTTTCTTGCAAGAAGTCCTTGCTGTTGTACTTGCGGATACGGCGGAGAGCCTGGTCGCGCAACTGACGCACACGTTCGTGGGAGATGTTCATGGATTCGCCCACTTCGCGGAGAGTCTGCGGAGCTTCCTGGTTGATGCCGAAAATGCCGGTAATGACTCGAGCTTCGCGTTCCGGGAGCTGTTCCATGAGGTCACGAGCCAAAGCTTCGACGCTCTGGATTTCGGAATCGGCTTCCGGGTTCGATGCACCACTGTCCGGGAGGACTTCGGCGTATGTAGCCTTGGAATCAGCCTTGAGCGGGCTATCGAACGAAACGCCGCGCTGACCGATCTGGATCAATTCACGGATTTCTTCGTTGATTTCTTTACCGCGGGATTGTTCGTGCAAAGCCTTACGCACGCGGAGGTGCTGGTTTGCTGGCAAGCGGATAAGGTTGCCCTGTTCGTTAATAGCACGAGTGATATATGCCTTGATCCACCAAACGCCGTAACTGATGAATTTAAGACCACGGGTATGTTCGAAGGATTCGATTGCGCGGACGAGACCCATAGCGCCTTCGCTGACCAAGTCCGGAAGCGGAATCGGGCAGCCACGGTACTGGATGGCGACTTTGAGCACAAAACGCATGTTTGCAGAAATCAGTTTTTTACGGGCGATTTTGTCGCCTTCTTTAGCTTTCTGGAAAAGAATCTGTTCTTCTTCGCGTGATAGGGGTGCGGTACGACGGATGTCTTCTAGGTATCTTTTGAGAGTGGTATCGGTAGAATCAATATGCATTTTAAAAACCTTGCCCTTATAATATCGCTTTTTTAAAGCAAGTTGCGTGCCAATTGTGTAAAATTTTCCAAATTTTTTACAAAAAGTCCTTTAAATGTCGGTTTCGCGGTTTTCGGAGCCGTGGATGCCCAATATTTTTGTCGTAATTTTGTAAAATTGTCGTAAAAATATAACAAATTTTTCAAAACGTGACAATTTGAACACGGCAATCTGCTCTAGCCGAATAGAAAATGTAAAGTCGTATGTTTCATTTTGGAATACACCGTTGACCAATGACTACTGACTAATAACCCACTTCTAACTTCCTATTTCCTACTTCCTACTCTCATTTTTTCATATATTATCCCCGTTATGTCAATAAAAGAGCCTGATCAATCCGTATGGAACCGTTTTTGGCAGCGCAAGAACGACATGGACAAGGTCTATCCGTCTTCGCCGTCTATTATAGAAGCTATTAAGAAGAATTTTAAGCTCGATGGCTTGAAGGTGCTGGAGGTCGGTGCAGGTACCGGCCGCGACAGTGCTGAACTTGCTCGTTTGGGCGCCGATGTCTATGTTCTCGATTTTGCCGACAATAGCTTGAAAATTGTCAATTCGCTCCGCGAGAGTGAAGGTCTCAAGAATTTGCACCTGGTTCGTGGCGATGCTTTCAAGTCTCCGTTCCCGGATAACACTTTTGACTTGGTGTTCCATCAGGGCTTGGCTGAACATTTCAAGGATTCGCTCCCGCTCTTGCAAGAAAACTTCCGCATCGTCAAGCACGGCGGTTGCTGCCTTTGCGATGTCCCGCAGACGGTCCACCCGTACACGATTATCAAGCATATCTTGATTGCGCTCGATAAGTGGTTTGCCGGTTGGGAAAAGCAGTTCACGATGGGTCAGCTCAAGACGCTTATGCGTGACGCTGGTTTTGAATGTGTCTATGCCTATGGCGACTGGATGCGCCCGAATCTTTACTACCGCATTCTGCGTGAACTCTGCTTCAAGTTCGGTATTGAACTCCCGAAGTATCCGCTCGATGGAACGGCCTACCAGAAAATTAAGGACAAAATTCTGGATAGCCTCCAGTCTGTGCCGGTAATGCACTACACGCAGCTTTGCATCGGTGTTATTGGCCGCAAGCCCTAAGTTTGTGCTAAGGTAGTTGCTTGAAAATCCTCGTCGTAAATTATCGGGATCGTATGCATCCGGCTGCCGGCGGCGCCGAAAAGCACTTGCATCGCATTTTCGGAAAGATTGTAGAAATGGGCCACACGGTAGTCCTGTTTACGACGACATTTCCTGGCGCCAAGGAACGCGAAGTTGTTGATGGAATTCAGGTCATCCGCAAGGGTGGCGATTTGATGTTCCAGCTCACGGTGGCATTGAATCTGAAAAAGCTTGACCGCGAATTCAACTTTGACGTTGTTGTTGAGGATTTGAACAAGTTACCGGTCTTTGCCCACTGGTTCGTCCGCAAGCCGCTCCTGGTGCAGATGCATCACTTGTGGCGGAAGTCGATTTTTGCGGAGGCCGTTTTCCCGGTGGCGTTTGGTGTCTGGTTCTTTGAGCGGATTATCCCGTTCTTTTACCGCACTCAGAATTTTGTGGTGGTAAGCCCGAGCACCAAGAAAGAACTTGCCGAAATCGGCGTGGACGAAAGTCGAATCTCCGTGATTTATAACGGGTCGGAAATGCCCAAAGTTGCGGAGTGCGCGGATTCTTGTGAGAGTGCGACGAATCCTGCGACAAGTGCGGCGACTCCGTATTTCATTTGGCTTTCGCGTGTACATCGTTACAAGGGCATCTGGACGGCGCTCGAAGCGTTTGAAAAATTCTCAAAGTCGCACCCTGAAGTCAATCTTTATGTCGTTGGCGATGGCCCGCTTTTGAAAAAGCTCCCGACCTGGATTCAATCGCATGGCCTGGAAGGCAAGGTGGTTTTGACGGGTTTTGTGTCTGCTGCCCGCAAGTATGAACTGCTTTCGTCTTCGCTTGCGCTGTTGCAGACGAGCTACAAGGAAGGCTGGGGGCTTACCGTAATGGAAGCGGCACAGCTCTGCAAGACGACGATTGCGTCGGATGTGCCGGGACTCTGCGATAGCGTCCGTGACGGCGAGACGGGAATTCTGTTCCCGTCGGGAGATGCGGCCGCGTGCGCTTCTGCCATGGAAAAAATTTATGGCGATGCAGAACTCCGCGCGAATCTTGGCAAGAATGCTAAGCGTTATGCACTCACGTTTAGCTGGGAAAAGTCTGCCTGTGAAACGTTGGAATTGCTGGAACGTACGATCGAAAGGAGCGTACGAAAATGAAGTTGAATCCGAAGCTCAAGTCGGTAATCGTTTTTTGCTTAAAGCTGGTGGTGACGCTCGTTCCTGCTTACTTTGTCTATCGGAACATTGTGAGCGACCCGGAATGGGACGTTGGTGACCTCTATGACTTGTTCAAGAAGAACAGCATTTTCCCGCTTGTGATTGCACTCCTCAGCCTTGCGGTTTCGAACTTTACCGCTTGCCTCCAGTGGAAGCTCTTGCTCGAAAAGCAGGGTGTTCGCCTCAAGTACGGCAAGCTCCTCAAGCTTTATCACGTGGGACTGTTCTTTAATAACTTCATGCCGGGGAATGTCGGCGGTGACGTCAAGAAGGTTTACGATATCCGCATGCAGGGCGGGCAAGATACGGTTGGCGCAGGTTTTACGGCGACGGTGTTTGACCGCTTGTTTGGACTTTTCTTTATTACGTTATTTGCTCTCGGTGTGGGCGCCTTGTTCTTTATTCACGATCCAGAACAGCGTGCGTTCATGTGGCCGTCTGTCTGGATATTCCTCGGCTTCTGCGTGATGTTTGCTGGGCTTTTGAGCCGCCGCATTGGCAAGTTCTTCTGCCGCATGGCAGGGAAGGTTTTGCCCGAAAAATTTGAAACGCGACTCCTTCGCATGTTTGACCGTTTCCAGAAGTTCCGCTCCAAGAAACTTTGGATCAACATCATTTGCCTTTCGATGGTCACGCAGTCGCTCCGCATCTTTGTGCACTTTTTCTGCGGGATTGCGGTGGGCGTGAACCTCTCGATGTCGTGGTACTTCTATTACATTCCGCTGGTTGCCATTGTGAGTGCGCTCCCGATTTCGATTGGCGGTTTTGGTCCGCGTGAATTTTTGGCACAGTCGCTTTTTGCGCGTGCAGGTGTGCCTGGACTTGAATCGGTTGTGATTCAGTTGCTCGCTTATTTTGTAAGTTTGATTTTGAGCTTGTTCGGGGCGGTGGCATTTTTGGTGGGGCAGAAGCCCGTGCCGGCCGAACCCGCGAAGAACGCTCAATAGTTTGCTATATCCGTTGCTTATATCCTTTGCTATATGAACCTGCGTTAAAAAGGAACGCTAAAACAGTAGTGTCATCCTGAGCGTAGTCGAAGGATTTAGCTGCTTATATGAAAATATGGATGTAGAAAGTCTTTTGGTCGGACTGAACTCCGACCAACGTGCAGCGGTACTCCACGATCATGAAACGAACGGACAACTTTTAATTCTGGCTGGGGCGGGTTCGGGAAAGACTTCGGTCTTGACCAAGCGAATCCAGTACCGGATTATGTCGGGCGTTGTGCCGGAAAAAATTTTGGCGCTCACGTTCACGGCGAAAGCGGCTGCCGAAATGCGGGAACGTGTGCAAAAGCTTTTCCCGAATGCGGGTGTGCGACTCTGCACATTCCACTCGCTTGCGCTGTTTATCCTCAAGTCGAAAGTTCCTGCGGCGTCTTGCCCTGCGTACGAGCTTGTTGGTTTCAAGAAAATGCCGGTCCCGACGGAATTGGCAGACAAGACTTTTATACAGGAACTTGCGAAAGTTGGCGGGCGAAAATTCCGCTTCTCACGCGAAGAGCTTTTTTCAGATGCGCATCCCGCGAAACTCCTTAAAAAGCTTGAACCTTTACGTCAGCGCGTCCTGGAATCCGGGCAAGTTGTTTTCGAAGACCTCATTTACCAGACGATTAATCTGCTCGAAAATCACGAAGAGGCGCGCGCATATTTCCAAAATCAATGGACCGAGATTCTCGTCGATGAATACCAGGACATCAACCCGTCGCAGTACCGTCTTGTGAAAGCGTTGCTGGGCGATCGCAAGTCGTTGTTTGTTGTGGGCGATGATGACCAGGCCATTTACGGATTCCGTGGGGCGGATATAGGAAACATCAATCGCTTCCGCGATGACTTCAAAGAAAGTTCGCTTATCCGCTTGGAATGGAATTACCGCTCGGTCGCGAATATCTTGCATTTTTCGAATCGCATTTTCGAAAACAAGCCCATCCACTTGCGGAAGGTCTTGCGGGCTGGCAACATGAATGGCTCGGGCGGCTCGCCGATTTTCAAGGAAAACCGTGAACCCGAAATCTGGGTGTGCGAAGACCCCGTCGAGGAAATGCTGAAAATTATCACGAGTATCAAGTTGCTCCGCGAAAGCTATGACCTCCAATGGAAAAACTTTGCAATCCTCGTGCGCTATAATAGGCAGCGCCTATACTACGAAGAAGCGCTCCGCGATGCCCGCCTCCCGATTGCAGGGACGGTCGTGTCGGAAGTGGGTGACGTGGAGGGGGAGGGCGAGGTCCTTGAAAACGGGATCCATGTCGAGACGGTCCACGCATCCAAGGGGCTTCAGTATGCGGTGGTCTATTATGCGGGTATGTCCGAGGGGCTTACGCCGGGTTCATGCACGGGCACACGGAAAGAACGCCAAAAACAGCTCGATGAGGAACGCCGATTGTTTTACGTCGGGGTCACGCGGGCTGAATCTTTTTTGGTTTTGCTATATTGCAAACGTAGATATTGGAAAGGGCGCCTTACGAAACTCAGACGGTCTCGTTTTTTGCCCAGGGAAAATTCAAAAACAGAGTGTAATATGCCAGTTATGTTATTTAGGATCTATGGAGCAGCAAGAATTTTTGCGTTTATGCTCGAATATATTTTCAAGATTGCATTCATGTACATTTTCCGTCGCAAAGACCTGGATCCATGGCTTGAAGAAAAGGTGCAGGTTTTCTCACGCTTCTGCATGAAGGTCTTGCGCGTGGACTTGACGATCGAGGATCAGGCGCAACTGGCGAAAGTGGACTGGACACGCCCGGTGTTCGTGATGGGCAACCACCGTTCGTACCTGGATATCCCGCTTGCGTTCCTCGCGTTGCAGCGTACCGTGGGCTTTATCGCCAAGACGCAGTTGCAGCGCATCCCGATTCTGAACTTCTGGATGCACAAGCTCGGTTGCGTCTTTATCGACCGCGAAAAGGGCGGCGGCGCTGCGATTATCCAGAAGGCGCTCCAGACGGGCAAGATGCCGAGACTCTTTGTTTTCCCGGAAGGCACCCGCAGCAAGCGCGATGGCATGGTCGCTTTCAAGAGCGGCTGCTTTAGACTAGCCGTCGAGGCTAATGCTATTATATTACCTATGGTCACTAGAGGTTCCGACTTGCTTTGGGAACACCGCAAGGATTCCAAGCACCATCCGGTCAACATCAAGATTCTCGAACCGATAGATACAGTCGAGTTCAAGAAAACTCACGGCGGCGATGCGATGGACCCGCGCCATGAACTGCTCCCGTATGTCCGCAGCAAGATGGAAGAAGCTTATGATCGGCGTCTTTGATTCTGGTTTTGGCGGGCTCACGATCTTGCAGAAGCTCCGCCACACGCTCCCGCAGTACGATTACCTGTATTTGGGGGATAACGCCCGTGCACCGTATGGCTCCCGCAGTTTCGAGACGATTTACCGCTACACGCTCCAGTCCGTGCGTGAACTTTTTCGCCGTGGCTGCCCGCTGGTGATTCTCGCTTGCAACACGGCATCGGCAAAGGCGCTCCGCAGCATCCAGCAACAGGTGCTCCCGGTCGAATTCCCGGACCGTCGCGTCTTGGGCATAGTACGTCCGACTGCCGAAGAAATCGGGAACTTCTCGAAGACGGGACACATCGGCATTTTCGCCACCTCGGGGACGGTTTCTTCGAACAGCTACGTCCTTGAAATCAGCCACTTTTTCCCAGACCTGAAGGTGACGCAGCACGCCTGCCCGATGTGGGTGCCGCTCGTGGAATACGGCGAACGCGGGACCGAGGGTGCTCGATTCTTCGTGAAAAAGGACGTGGACCAGTTGCTCGCGGCTGACCCTGAAATCGATACGGTACTTTTGGCTTGCACTCATTACCCGCTTCTTGAAGAAGAAATTCGGGCCGCACTTCCACCGCACGTCCGCTTGGTGGTCCAGGGCGACATCGTCGCCGACAAGACTTTGGACTACCTCAAGCGCCATGTGGACATGGAAAAACGCCTTTCGAAGGGCGGTTCCGTGCATTATTTGACAACTGATACCGCAGAATTCTTCAAAAAAGGCGCTTTTCGCTTTGGAATGGAAGATATTTCGGCGGAGTCGTTGACTTTTTAATAAGTAAATTGTATTTTGATAATTGTTACTGACGAACCGTACTCGGTCCGCTTGTACTCGTTTTAATTTTCGAACTTTAAACTATTTGAGTGGATTTATAAAATGCCGAAAACACAGATCAATCTCGAAGGTTGGCAAGACTACCGTGGCAACATGGCGGGTAGCCTGCTTTATGTCGAAACTAGCCATCAGTCCGAAATGCCTGTCCGCGACCAGCTGAATGAAAATGAAAAGGGTTTTCTTTACGAACCGAACTACGAAACCAGCACCTATGGTCTGATGAGCTGCTACAATGTGAAGGCTATCAACACGATCGTGAAGAGCAAGAGCCGTTACATTCTTTTCGGCACCCGTTACGAAGGCTTGAGCGATTCCGAAATGCGCAACAAGTACCTCATCATGGGTTACATGCGCATCGACAAGATCAAGGATGTGCGCACCCGTCACGTGCAGCGCTACATGGCAAACCCGGAAATGGAAGAACCGGAATGCATGCAGATGGAACACAACTGGGCTGTCTACGGTCCGATGCGCTTTGTCTCCCTCGACGATTCTTTCGTTGTGACGGACGAGATCCTCAAGGAATGGGGCTACAAGGGCCATGCATCCCGCCAGCTCAAGACCGTGTTCTCCAAGGAACACCTCGAAAAGATTCTCGCTCACCTGGATTCCAAGCAGGACATGATTGACGAGTATATCGCTACCGTCGATGAATACAAGGAAGCCCTCGCCGAAGAATAATTCTTCGAAAAGCGATGTCTAAAGTCCCCGCCTCGGCGGGGCTTTTTTTGTATAAAAAGGAGATACCCGATCAAGTCGGGCATGACAAAGAAAACGGGCATGACATGTGGCGTTTGTGTGAGGTTATTTCTTTTTAGCGAGGAGCACGATTGCTCCTTGAGCTGCCTGGAACAGTAGCGGGATGTAGCCCAGCAGCCCGGCGGATAACACGACCGGTGCCGGAATCCCGAGAATCCCCGTGAACAGCGCCACTTGCGTCCCTTCGCGGACGCCAATGCCGTTGAGTGAAATCGGGACCATCGAGATGACAATTGTGATGCTTGTGAATACAACTAGAATGCTGATGTCGATATCGACTCTGACAGCCCGAAAATAGGCGTAAGCTATAAACAATGTCAATAGCTGTAGCCACAGCGAATCGAGGGATGAAAGCAGGATTTGTTTTTTGTGCTTTCTATATATAGAAAGGCTATTCTGCAATTTGCCTATGAACGAGAATTTGTTGCTGATAAATTGTGGAATGGGCAATTTATCTGAGAAAAGGCAAAGTAAAATAAAGATGACGCAAGCAAGGCTTGCTGCCGTCATGATTAAGGTGTAGACTAATGGAATTTCGGCTTTGCTCAGCGCAAAAGGAAGTGCAATAAAAAAGCAGAGGAACATGGCCAGGAGTCCTTGGATGCGGGCTAGCAATACCGCCGAAACAGATTGGCTTGTCTGGTTAAATTTCTTTCCAAATGCAAGGGACTTCACGGCGTCGCCGCCAAAACCGGTCGGGAGCAGGTTGTTGAAGAAGTAACCCATGGCGGTGTAGGCGTAGTAAGTCTTGAATGGAATCTCTGGACCTTGTACTGAAAGTCCTTTCCAGCGGTTCGCCTGGATGGCCATGACAAGCGTTGCCGCGACAAGCATTGCCAAAATCCATGGCGTCATGCCGATGTTCCAGTTGTCGATGACCTCGTTTATGGGAATTTTGTAGAATATGTAGGCAAAACCACCAATGCTTACGAGAAGCTGGATTATTCGCTTGACAAAGAGCTTTGTGCCTGTCTTATCGGTTGCCATTGACTGCAATAATAGCATTTTTGATTTTGAAAAATTTATATTTAAGAAAAAAGGTTTTTATGTATCGCAATAAGATTCGTTATGATGTTGCTACGCTTGTCCCGAAGGATGCTAAGAGTGTTCTTGAAATTGGGGCGGGCGCCGGAATGAATTACGTTATTTATCCCAAGGATTCTTATAAGGTCGCTATCGAACCAGAAGAACGTACCGATGCGCAGACGATTGACAAGGTTCCGGGGGGCTTCAACGAATACCATCATGGATTTTATGAGCAATATACCGAGGACCGCAAGTTTGACTTGGTGGTCATGTGCGATGTCTTGGAACATGTGAACGATCCTGTAGATTTAATCAATTTCTGCAAGAAACATTTGAATCCAGATGGCCATATTCTTGTGTCGTTGCCGAATTTTATTTGCATCGAAAACCTCCTCAAGATTATTATCACGAGAGATTTCCGTTATTTTAAGCCGGACGAGGGCGAACATGCGCTTGGTGTTCTCGATATCAATCACAAGACATTCTGGACAAAGAAGAGCTTTGTGCGCTTTGCGAAAGAAAACGGTCTCGAAGTGGAACGTATCGTGGGTATCCGCAAACAGCTCAAGTTCATGCCGAACTTGTTGAGCCATTCGTACTTTATCCCGTTCCAGTACGGGTTTTTGACGAAACTTAAGAAGTAACCTTATTCTTTATACAAGGCGCAAAGTTGCGCCTTTATTTTTTGAGCGCAAGCTTCCCATGTGAAATGGCTGACCCATTCCACAATTTCATCGTTATGTTTGCCCTTGTCGTCGATGGAATTCTCGAGTGCGCAGGCGATGCTGGAGGCGTCTTCTGGGTCGAAGTACTTGGCGACTTTGCCGCCCACTTCTGGGAGTGAAGATGTGTTGGAACAGACTACGGGTGTGCCGCAAGCGAGCGATTCGAGCACGGGGAGGCCAAAGCCCTCGTACAGTGATGGCAATACAAAGAGGTCAGCGAGGTTGTAGAAGTTCACGAGGTCTTCTTGTGAGACCATTCCCGCGTGGATTGTGAATTCTTCAATGCCGAGTTCTTTTTCGCAAGTCGCTTTGGAACGGCCGTCAAAGGCTTTCCCGACAAGCACGAGACGGCAATTTTCACGCCCATGCATTTGAGAAAAGCCCTCTAAAAGCTTGTTCAAGTTCTTGTGCGGGAGCAAGTTCCCGACGTAGAGCAAGATCTTCTTGTTGCGAGGGATGTTGAATTTGTCGTACAGATAATCGATTTCTATAGGTGATTTTTTGACAAATTCCTTGCCAACACCAAGCGGGATGACCGTAATTTTGGATTCGTCCATTTTGTAGAATCGCAAAAGGTCGCGCTTGGTGCTTTCGGAAACGGTGATAATCTTGTCGGCACGCTTGCTGACAAACCAGAAAATGAACTTGAAATAATAGTGGACGAGCTTGAACGGTAAAAACTCGGGATAGACCAGGTGTGTGAGGTCGTGGATGGTGACGAGCATCTTGCCGCGGTAGAATAATGGTACATTGCAGTGTGGAACGTGCAAAATATCGGGCTTCTCTCGATAAAGTGCTCGGTATGGAAATTTGAACTGCTCTTTGTAGCCGTAAATGCTGCTGATAAAGGGGATGTGCTTGGGAATGTTGTTGTAGGAATTCAGTTCTTTAGGGTCGCCAAGAGCTATTGTGTAACCTACATCTTTAAGCCAGTGCTGGATGCATGTGCCAATACCGGACTTGTTGACCATTCGCGCATCGATGGCGATTCTTGGTGCTTTTTCTAGGTCTTTTTTACCGGTATTGTTCATTTTTTTGAATCCTTTCATGATACAAATAATTTGTATTGTGTCAAAATACATTATTTTCTATGTGTTTTAGCGGGCTAATGTATCATAATGATAAAAAACACTGTTTGTAAACGGAAATATACAAAAAAGAGCTGGATGAAAAATTGCCAGGAAACGGAATATTAGATAATTTACCTTTTGTTACGAGGTGGAAAACTTTGTAAGGAGGACGTAATGAGTGGAAAGATGACAAAATGGCTGGCTGGATCCCTGATGGCAATGGGAGCGTTCGTTGCAGGATGCTCTGATACCAACTCTTCAGATCCGTTTGCATCTACCGTAAACGATGGCGTTTATTTGAAGAATGATGCTAAGGACATGTGGGCTCGAATCGATGAACGCGGCAGTATTGCCAGCTACTTCGATTCCCTTTCAAAGGAGGAAGGTGCTCCTGTTATTGGAACTTCGACTCGTTCTAATATCCGTTGCGAAGCCCCGGCCCTTAAAATGGATGATAACACCCGCTATCTCGACGAACTGGAATCCCTTTTTGACGAAGGTGAACAGGTCGAGGGCGTTTGCGGAAAGGCTCTCAAGCTGAGTGACGGTCAGGTTGCTCCGCTTGGCGTGAATTTGATTGATTCTATGAGTGTTGGAACAGTCGAATTCTGGTTCCGCCCGAATGCAGACTTCTTTGACAAGAATGCAAGAACGCTTCTTGGCAATGATGGTGCTAGAATCCATTTCTTTTACAAGAAGGGAGAACTCTTCTTCCAGAAAAACCATCACAACCAGCATTATTTTGTGCAGGGCAAGGCCGTGCTTAAGGAAAATGACTGGAACTTGATTGCTGGCCAATGGGGAAATGGCTACATGAGCTTGTGGCTCAATGGCGAACTTGTCGGTTATTGGGAGCATGACAAGGGCTATGTGCCGGCTCAGCGTGATATTCCGTTTGAAAATCTCGTCGTGATCGGTTATAAGTCCCGTTGCTGCATGGAAGGTCCTGGGCAGTACGAGGCTATGACCACGTCGGGTTCTTTCGACCAGTTCCGTATCTCGAATATCAATCGTTACACCTTGCCGGATTCTGTGACGGCTAAGGCAAATCCGGTTGACGAAAAGGATACGATTTTCAAAATAGATACAGTTGCAACGGATACCGTAAAGAAGGGCGATATCACTTGCAAGACTTCTGCTCTTGTTATGGACGAGAAGACTCTTTATTTTGATGAACTGGATGCGGAATACGAAGAAGGTACGCTGGTGGATGGCGTCTGCGGTAAGGCAGTTTCCCTCAAGGATGGTGAAAGCATCCAGACGGGGATTAACCTGATCGACGAAATGCCTGCTGGCACGGTGGAATTCTGGTTCCGTCCGGGCAAGGATTTCGATGAAAAGTCTGCCCGTACGCTCCTTGGTAATGATGGTTCCCGTGTTCACTTCTTTGTGAAGGACGGCAAGCTTATTTTCCAGAAGAACCATGCTGATATTCACTACTATGTACAAGCTCCGGTTCAGTTCAATAATGACTGGAATTTGATTGCGGGTCAGTGGGGTGATGGTTTCTTGAGTATCTGGGTCAATGGAGAAATGATTGCAAGTAAGGTGCATGTAGAAGGTTACGAACCTGCTCAGCGTGGTATTGAAGGTGAAAACCTCATCGTGGTTGGTCGCAAGTCTAGCTGCTGCATGGAAGGTCCGGGTCAGTATAGTCGCTTGACGACTTCTGGTGATTTTGACCAGCTTAGAATCTCCTCTGTGACGCGCTACGAAGTCAAGGTTGAGGAAGCTCCGGTTGATTCCGATAAGCCAGAATTCGTGATTGACACGACTGTGGTTGATTCTCTCTAGGTTGGTTTTACAGGCGCGAAATAAGTAACGAGCTATTTGCGAAAAGGTCCCAGCTTTCGAGCTGGGATTTTTTGCAATTACTTCTAGCATCCCCCTTCCTACAGTCTACTGCCTACTGCCAACTAATTACTAAATTGCAAGCATGGCGTTCGTTCATTTACAGACTCATTCTGAATTTTCGATTTTGCAGGCTTCGGCTAGGCTTGATGATATTTTGGCGGCTGCTGCGGCAGAAAATGCACCTGCTGTTGCTTTGACGGACCATGGTGCCATGTTTGGTATTCTTGAAATCCAGACGCGTGGCAAGGAACTGAATAAAAAGCGCAAGGAACAGGGCCTCCCGCCGGTCAAGACGGTTTATGGCTGCCACATTTACGTGGATACGCCGAGCGCAAGCCAGAAAGATCCGACTACTTTTGAACGATTGACGCTCCTCGTCGAGAACGAAAAGGGCTATTACAACCTGCTTCGCATTGTGAGTTACCGCTACGAAGACGGGGAACGCTGGGCTGAAATTCCGTCCGTGCCGCTCGAGACGATTAACGAATTTAAGGAAGGCATTATCGCCATTGCGGGCGATTATTTTAGCCGTTACGGCCAGAATGTGGCTTCGGGCAGGGATTCTCTTGCGCTCGAGTACATGGACCGCCTGAACGAGATTTTTGACCACGACCACCTGTACATCTCGGTTTGCGATAACGGGATTCCGCAGCAAAAGCACGTGAACGAATTCAACGTGGAACTTGCGAAAAAGTACGGTCGTGAAGTCGTTGCCGTGGGCGATGTCCATTACATCAAGCCCGAAGACGCCACTTCGCACAAGATTCTGCGTTGCATCTCGCTCAAAGTCACGCTCAATGGTTTTGAGGACAAGCGCTTCCCGACGGAAAAGTTCTATTTCCGCACCGAGAAGGAAATGGTGGAACTGTTCGGGCATATTCCGGGCGCTATCGAGAATACGGTCAAGATTGCCGAGCGCTGTAACTTTACTGTGAAAACCGGTATCGGTGACGAGTTCTGGCCGCGTTTCAAGATTCCTGATGAATTCCTCGCTTCTGAGGAATACCAGAACATCAAGGCCATCATGAAGGCGGAATACGATGCGGAATATCCGGTCGTCCGTGAACGTGAACTCAAGGGCGTTATCAAGGACCGCAAAAAGAAGGTCAAGGCAAATTACTGTGCTGAAAAAGGCATTGCCGAAGATGCGTTGACCGATGCGGACAATGCAGAAATCGACCGCCTCTCGCAGCCGGAATTCTTTGATGCAGACGACAACAAGGCTTGGGACAAGAATGTTCACCGCTGGTGCAAACCGGGTGGCGATGCCGACATCTATATCACGCACCTTTGCAATGAACGCTTAAAGTGGCGATTCCCCGACGAAGATTTCAAGTTCCCTGCTCACGAAACGAACGTGGGCAAGCGCATGTACAAGGAGCTGAACTGTATCCGCAACATGAACGTCGCGGGTTACTTGCTCATTGTGTGGGACTTCATTAACTGGTCTCGTGAACATGGCATTCCCGTGGGGCCGGGGCGTGGTTCTGCAGCAGGTTCCTTGGTCACTTACATCATCGGTATTACCGACATTGACCCGCTTACTTTCGACCTCCTTTTTGAACGATTCCTGAACCCGGAACGTGTGTCCATGCCGGATATCGATACGGACTTTGCTGACCGTGACCGCGGCCGCGTGATCCAGTACGTGACGGATAAGTACGGCAAGGAGTGCGTGGGCCAGATTATTACCTACGGCATGCTCAAGTCGAAGGCGGTGATTACGGACGTGGCCCGCGTGCTCGGGATTCCGCCTGCCGAAGCGAAGGCCATTACGAAGCTCTTCCCGCAGCGCACGTTGAACTTTAGCTTAAAGCAGGCCTGGACGGGTAAGGACAAGAAGGGCAATAACCTCGAAGATGGTTACAGCCCGGAACCGTTGCAGGCGATGATTGGCAGCCGCGCAAGCTACCAGAACCTTTGGGATGTCGCGAAGCGACTTGAAGATTTGCCGCGCCAGACGGGTGTGCATGCTTGCGGCGTGGTGATTACGCCGACCCCGATTTACAACCTTGCTCCACTTTACCGTGCCGCTCCGGAAGATACGCCGGTGGTGATGTACGATAAGCACTACGCCGAAGACATCGGACTTTTGAAGATGGACTTCCTTGGGCTTATCAACTTGTCCATCATTCAGGATACGGTGAAGATGGTCGAACAGAACCGCAACATCAAGCTTGTGATGAACAAAATTCCGATTGATGACAAGGCGACGTTCGAACTTTTGGGCAAGGGCCTTACGACGACGGTGTTCCAGTTCGAATCTCCGGGTATGCAGAAGTACCTGCGCGAACTGAAGCCGACCCGAATTTTTGACCTTATCGCTATGAACGCCCTGTACCGACCGGGGCCGATTGACCAGATTCCGCACTTCATTGCCCGTAAGAACGGCAAGGAAGAGATTGACTGCTACCATCCGGACTTGGAACAGGTGCTTGGCGAAACGTACGGCGTTATCGTGTACCAGGAACAGGTGATGAAGCTTGCCCAGATTCTGGGTGGCTACTCGCTGGGTGGCGCTGACAACATCCGCCGTATCATGGCTAAGAAGATGCCGGAAAAGATGGCGAAGCTCGAACCGGAATTCTTCCAGAAGTGCTTGGACAAGGGCTACGACAAGGCGATGATCCAGAAGGTCTGGGACGCCGTGCTTCCGTTCTGCGGATACGCATTTAACAAGAGTCATGCTGCTGCTTACGCTTACGTGGCTTACCAGACGGCGTACCTCAAGACGCATTACGGCCCGGAATACATGGCTGCCTCCATGACTTCCAAGATGGGTAAGACCGAAGATACGGTGACCATCATTCTGGAATGCAAGCGCCTGGGGATCCCGGTCTTGTCGCCGAATATCAACACGTCTTTGGGGGTATTCTCGGCGAACACGAAGGGCCAGATTCTTTACGGCCTCGCGGGTATCCGCAACGTGGGTATCGCTGTCGTCGAAGACGTGGTCGCGGAACGCGAACGCCGCGGCATCTACAAGGACATCTTTGATTTCTGCAAGCGCGTGGCGGAATACCAGGCGGCCCAGCCCGAAAAACGCCCGCCGCTCAACAAGAAGGTCCTGGAATGCTTGATCATGGCGGGCGCCTTGGATGATTTGCCGGGTAGCCGTGCCGTGCAATGTGCAACGGTGGACCGCGCTCTGGAAGTCGCCATGCGCAGCCAGGAGGACAAGGCCAAGGGCCAGGTCTCTCTGTTTGACTTGGGTGGCCCTGCCGCCATGCCGAATACGGCTGAAGTCTTGGAAGAAGCCGAAGAATGGACGGCGATGGAAATGCTCAACAAGGAACGCAGTGTACTTGGTTTGTTCCTCTCTGGGCATCCGCTTGATGAGTTCCGCCCGGAACTTACGGGCTTTACGAGCTGCTCGCTCTCGGAAGACGAAATCACCCGCTATGTGGGCGATACGGTTGTCGTGGGCGGTGTCGTTATCCGCATGCGCTCCATCGAAACAAAGCGCGGCGATACGATTGGCTCTGGCGCTATTCAGGATTTTCAGGGTGAAATCGAAATGTTCTTCAAGAAGGACGTCTGGGAACGCTTGCGCGATACGGTTTCTGTCGATGACCGCGTACTTGTGAAGGGTGTCTTGGAACAGCAGCGCGACCGCGACGGCTACCAGATTATCGTCGAAGAAGTCATACAGCTTGACCGTGTGCGTTGCGACATGGTGGATTACATCCATGCGAACTTCACCGTCGGGATGCTTACAGACGAGTTCCTGGACAAGCTGGAAGTCGAAATGAAGGCCAATTTGGCCGATGAATACTGCCATGGGTGCCAAATGGTGTTCCATTTGGAGGCAGATTCCGGATTTGAGCATGTCGTTGTTCTAAAAAAATATAAAGTTGTATATACTCAGGAATTGTTGCAGTGGCTTAAAACGGATTTAGGCGCTCTGAAGGTTTGGGTATCGAATCGTGCAAAACGCTAACGAAGAAAATTCTCCTTATATCCTCTTCTGTGCAGGAGAGGACTCCGGCGACATGATTGGCGCCGAGATGGTGGCTGTTGCTGTACAGCAGGGCTTTAAAGTCGTTGGTGTCGGTGGACCGCTGATGCAGGAGAATGGGCTTCAGCCCTTGTGGGACTACAATGATCTCCCGGTTTCGGGTGTGGGCGATGTAGTGCCGAAGTATTTTTCGTTAAAGAACGTTTTTGAAGTCTTGAGCGATGCCGCAGAATCGAGAAAGTGCCTTGGTATTGTGGCGATTGACTATCCTGGATTTAACATGAAGCTTGCGCGCCTTGCCAAAAAGTGGGGCAAACCCATGCTCTATGTGGCACCTCCGCAAGTCTGGGCCTGGAAATCCAAGCGGGCGAGCCTCTTTAAGCAGGCAAACAATATCCGCTTGGCGGTGTTCTTCGATATCGAAGCGAAGGCGTATAAGCAGATGGGCGTTGAAACGGTTCGCGTCAAGCACCCGATTGCAGGCTGGATTTATGATCAGGTCGAACCCCGGTCTGATATGCTGATCTTGCCGGGAAGCCGCCGTGATAGTGCGCTGCGCAACTTGCCTTCATTTGTGACCGTGGCGGAAAAATACCGCAATGTGTGGGCGGACCGCAATTTGGGACCTCTGCCGGATGTGGTGGTGGTGGCTTCGCGTGAGCATTTGGAAGTCCCGCTTCTGGTTGCCCTGGAATCGCTCTATGATGGCCGCTTGCCTAGCTGGCTGAAGGTTGTTGTGGCGCCCAAGCGCATCAGTGACCGGTTGAACTTTTATTCATGCTATTCGGCGGCAATTACATCGTTTGGTACGAGTACTCTTGAAATGGCTTGCGTCGGGATTCCGTTTGCAGCATGCATTGTGCCGGACTTTCTCACATACGCGATGGGCAAGTTCATGGTCAAGTCGGAGTTCTTGTCGCTCCCGAATGCGATTTTTGGCTGCGGCGTGACTCCGGAATTTATCATTCGCCATAAGCTGAACGACCGCATGGCAGAGGCGATTATCGATGCTCTGTTCCAGCAGGACATTGGGACTGCTGATGAAATCGCCTTGCGTCTCCGCAAGGCTCTGGATGTCGGTAAGACTTCTAGTGAACTAATGTCTGAATTTCTTGCTCAGTTCCTCAAGCGTTAAGCGCATGAGCGTCGGGCTTCCGAACGGGGACTTGAGCGGATCCTGCGTAATCATCAACTGACTGACAAGTGCCGTGATTTCTTCGGGCTTGAGCTTGTCGCCTGCCTGGTATGCGTTTGTCTTTGCCCAGGATTTCGCAATGGCTTCCTGGAACTTGACCATGTCATTCTTGGTATCGTCTTCATCGACGTCGTTCAAGAAATCGTGAACCGCTTTGGCGGCACGCGAAAGCGGGAGCGCGCTTGGAATCGAGCGGATCTGGTAGGTGTCGCCACCAAACGGCTCGACAAAGAATCCGAGCTTGCGCAGCTGCTCATCGACGTTTCGGAAGATTTCCTTCTCTTGCTTGGAAAGGTCGATGAGTTCCGGGAACAGGAGTTCCTGACTATCTTGCATGATGTTGTTCTGGAGCGATTCCATGGCCTGTTCAAAGAGCACTCGCGTGTGGGCGGCATGCTGGTCGATGATCAAGAGTCCGTTGGAATCTTCGCCGGCGATGTAGGTGTTTGCAATTTGGAAGAACGAGGGCGGCGCCCACGGCGTCTCGGGAGGCGGTGCGGGCTTGCTGTGATCGGGTTCCAGCGAAATGATCTTGCCGTATTCGGGGAGCGAAAAGAGGTCCTGAACGTCATCGCTTACGTCGTATTTGGACTTCTTGTCCGAAAGCGTAGTTGCCGGTTTTACCGGTTGAGCGTAAGGCTTGCTTGCTGATGTCGCGTATGGCTTTGCCTGCTGGAACGGATTTTCCCATGGCAAGTCGTTTTGCGGCTGTGCGGGCGTTGCAAACGAAGGCTGCGTGGGCGTCTCGATAGTCCCCGGCATCTCGGGCATTGTGGATTGTGCTGGCGCCGTCTGAGAAACAGATGCCGGGCTTCCCATAAATTCATCGCTCAAGTCGATGATGGGGGAGTGCGCTTCCAAATCCTTGGTAAACGTATCGCGGATGGCGTGTGTGACGACGAGGAACACCAAGTTCCCATTTGCGAATCGGACTTCGCGCTTGGCCGGGTGCACGTTGATGTCAAATTCCATGTCCGGCATGTCCAGGAACAGTACCGTTACGGGCTTGCATTGTGCTCCATATGGTTCGTATGCTTGCGATACTGCCTTGCTCACCATCTTGTTTTCGATGGGGCGGTTCCTCATGAAAAGGAACTGGTGATTGCGCTTGCCGTTCGTTTCGGTCGTGGGCGAGATGTAGCCAGTCACGTGGACGCCAGCTTCTGTGTAATCGACGGGGAGCAAGCCTTTGGCAACCTTGGAACCGATCGCTTCGGCAATGCGGCTGCGGAGTTCTCCAGGAACGCCTGTGAAGACCGTTCTATCGCCAACTTTATAGTCAAAGCGGATTTCCGGGTGCGAAATGGCTGTCTTTAGTACAATGTCTAAAATGCGGGAACATTCGGACGTTTCACTGCCGAGGAACGTCCGGCGTACGGGCGTGTTGTAGAACAGGTCTTCGACGAGAAATGACGTGCCACGGCTTGCCTGGATATCTTCTTTTTCGATGACTTCTCCACCTTTTACGACGATGCGACCGCTTTCGCCTTCTTGCGTGGCGCTAGTGATGGTCAGCTTGGAAACGGCTGCGATGGAGGCTACAGCTTCACCTCGGAAACCGTTTGTATGGAGGTGGAATAAGTCGTCTGCGTTTGTTAGTTTGGATGTAGTATGGCGAAGGTAGCACAGGTCCAAATCGGCGGCACCCATACCCTTACCGTTGTCTGTGACCAGGATTTTTTTCTTTCCACCTTGTTCGATCTGGATCTGAATTCGGGTTGCTCCGGCGTCGATTGCGTTCTCTATAAGTTCCTTGACAGCCGATGCTGGGCGTTCAATGACCTCGCCAGCAGCAATTTTATTGATAATTTCATCGGATAAAAGGTGAATTTCCGCCATTTTCGCTTTTATATGTAGCTATTACGTATGTTTTTTGTTATTTGATTGCTATATTATAAATATAGCTAATGAATTTTTATGAACAAGTGAGGTGAGTGAAATGGTTTCAAATCTATTCCTTCAGCTAGCACACATTGAATTACTGATGTCTTACCCGGTCAAGGACATTTTGACCTTGGTCAAACGGGATTCAAGGTTCAATGTAAAACTCCTAAATGATTTGTACTTTGAAGATTCATACGTAGATGAAAGCGCTTACCGTTTCATAATGGACAACATCGTTGCGTGGTTGTATGAACGCGGCGAAAACCCTGATGATTTCATTGAACGCATTGTGAAGCGTTGCGCTGCATTTGAAGCTGTTCCTGCTCGTAGCGTTCTTCGCTCCTACTTGCCGTTCGTCTCTTCGTTCTACTCTGCCGAAGATGCTCGCGAACTCTGCTTGGAAATTATCCCAAAACGCTATCCGTTCCTTACGAAGGCAAGCATCCTTCGTAACGAAGTTATTGAAGGTAATCGCAGGGTGGACTTCACGTTCCAGTTCGAGACTCCGGGTGTGCTTGCGGCAAACCCGATGCGCTGGATCCGCAGCATGATCAACATCGGACCTCTCCTCTTGAACACGCCTGCATACGAACACATTAGCTATCTCGCATCTCAGACGTCGTTTATCGAAGCTCTTGAAAATAGAGTTCCCGCCGAAATGAAGGAAGACGGTGGTGTTTATGTTAAGGGCGAACTCGTGGGCCGCCACGTGACATTCGATGATTGCATCAAGGAACACAACCTCGAATGGAAGAACGACGTGGAACGTAGCATCGGTTGTGTGCGTTCTCTGGTGGACATCCGCGACCCGAAGACCGGTGCTCTCCTCATCGAAAAGGATTGCTACTACGGTGCTCCGGCTTACATTCTTGAGTTTAATTTCAAGGCAAACGTAAATGCAACAGAACCGTTCCTCAAGCTCATGAGTTCTGTCGTGAAGCAGGAATTTGCGGCTTGGGCGCCGATCCAGAAGGCTCACGAACAGCTCCTTGATGCGATGAACGATTCCGTCACGATCGTGTACTACAAGAGTGATGACTCGATCTCCGTGAACAGCAAGCATCTCATGCGCAATGTCCCGGCTCGAATCCTTCGCAACTTGCTCCGCGAGTACACTGTGACCGGTCGTGAAGAATACGAAAACCGCGAATTCAAGCGCGATCCGGCTATTTGCATGGACCCGCTTCGCCCGAACTTCGAGAGCAGGTTGAACCGCGTCATTGCCCATATCAACGGCTCTGATGATCCGGAACATCCGAGTGAAGGTGTCAAGAAGTATTTCGAAATTGAACGTCATCGTCGTGGTGGATTCCGTTTCGTTCCGAAATGCAAGATTGTCTTCAGGGAAGAATAATTTTACTTTGTTCTGAATTTACGAATGTAATCGTAATGTAAGGACTGTAAATTTTATTGAGTGAAGAAATAAGAAAAAGGAAAGAACCGACCCCTGATCATTTTGGTATATTTAGAGCGTTGAGAAAGGTTAGAAAGGTAAATCCTGAAACGACTTTATCATTGCTCCCCTCCTGATAGGTTCAAGGTTCTGGAAACCACTCAATATTTTCTCCTTCTTAGGAAAGGGTTCTTTTAGAGCCCTTTCTCTTTTTTTATGCACTTTCATCCTGGCGCAAGCGCCAACCTTACGGCTCAGCCATGACCATACAAGTATGGTCGCGGCACTCGCCTTTTAAGGTTGTGGCCGACGCTCTATTCTCACAACGTAAGACCTTTAAATTATTGGTTTGATATCTTTCTCGCTATTTATGGATTAAAGCTGTTGTGAATTTTATGAAATAAAAAAGACGATGTAAATACATCGTCTTTTTGAATCTTTTGCAGATTTGTATTAGCGGCGGCGGGCGGCCATTGGCTAATGCTTGCGCATTAGCGACGGCGTGCTGCCATTTCCTTCGTGAGGATGTCCATGACGGCACCGATTTCGGCTGGAGCCTTGAACACCGGGTTTGCGTACTTGCTTGCGATGTTTTCGAGCTTCTGTTCGTGGTAGCCGACCTTGAATTCCGTGAACTTGAGGCCGTGAGCCGTGCTGATGACAACGACGTTTTCGTCCTTTGCGATCTTGCCTGCAGCGACGAGCTTTTCGAGAGCGCCGAGAGCGACACCCGTATGCGGGCAGCAGTAAAGACCGATGCGGTCGCCGCGGTGGGCGGCGTTGGCGAGTTCTTCTTCAGAGACGCTTACGACCATGCCGTTTGTCTTCTGGATAGCGCGGACTGCCTTCGGGTAGCTGACCGGGTTACCGATCTGGATGGCAGATGCGAGAGTTTTCTTGGCTTGAACCGGCACGAGCTTGTCGAAGCCGCGTTCGTATGCCTGGTAGAACGGGTTTGCGTTTTCGGCCTGAGCGACGATGATGCGCGGGATGCGGTCGATGAGGCCCATAGCCTTGCAGTCTTCGAAGCCCTTGGCGAGTGCACTTACGTTACCGAGGTTGCCGCCCGGGATGATTACGGTGTCAGGCACCGTCCAGCCAAGTTCCTGGCAGATTTCCGGAGAAATCGTCTTCTGGCCTTCGACGCGGAGGCTGTTCATGGAGTTGGCGAGATAAATGCGGTTGTCCTTCGTGACTTCCTGAACGATCTTCATGCAACCGTCAAAGTCGGTGTCGAGAGCGAGCACGATGCTGCCGTTAGAGATCGGCTGGATGAGCTGTGCAGTGCTGGTCTTGCCGGCCGGGAGGAACACGATGGAAGGGATGCCGGCCTTAGCGCAGTAGGCGCTGAGGGCTGCAGAAGTGTCACCGGTAGAGGCGCAAGCGACGGCGTCAATCGGGTGGATTCCCTTCTTGATGATGTGATTCACCTGGCTTACGAGAACCGTCATGCCGAGGTCCTTGAAAGAACCCGTGTGGGAGTTGCCGCAGAGTTTCACCTTGAGGCTTCCGATGCCGAGTTCCTTGGCGAGCGGGGCTGCGTCAAAGAGCGGACTCCAGCCTTCGCGCATGGTGACGATGTCTTCGACCGGAATATCCGGGAGCACCATTTCGCGCTTGCTCCAAATACCACTCATGTCTTCGGGCTTAAAGCTCATGCGGCGTTCGGCAAAGAGCTTCTTCCATTCTTCCGGGCTGCGGCTTGCGAGTGCTGCGCGGTCGTGTTCGACTTCGAGCAGGCTACCGTCCACCTTGCTGCGGTAAATGACGTCGGTCAGCGGGTAGGTATCGTCGCCGTTGATGTTTCTAAAATGAGCGTTAAACTGAGACATAGTAATCCTCTTGAATTTTACGAGGCAAATATAGCAATTTAGTCAGTGGTCATTGGTTGTTAGTCATTGGTCTGTAGTTCTAGTCTATGTCAGCTTAAACATAAATGTAGACTTAGGCTATGGGCATGCTCGCCTTAGGCTCTCTTTGAGGTTTGGAGTATGGGCAATTATTATATGAAAAGTTCGAAAGCTTGCGAAAGACGAGTGTTGCTACTAATGCCGAAGGCGAAATACCTAGCAGTGCTAGGCAATCTCAAAGCGAAGCGACCCCAAAGTGCTTTAGCACGACCTCAAAGCCCGCTGCCTACTGTCTACATCTAACTTCCTACTTCCTACCGCCTACTTCCGACTCTATGTAATTTGCTATATTATGGGCGAAATTTATTTATAAGCAAATACTCGGAGTTCTGAGTGAAAAAGAAAAAATTTATTCTGTTGCCGCTTTTGGCGATTTTTCTGTCATCGTGCATGTTTGATACGGATGACGACGGTTTGACAAACTGGCTTTCTGATCAAGGGATGCCTAGCAACTACAAGGTGCAGACTGTAACGGTTGGCAGCTTGAAACCGGTGTCTGCAGAAGTTTTTCAGGATACGCGTCCCAAGAGTGCTTGGGGTGTTGGTGTTATTGGTGCCGTGTCCGGCATGTCCTATGATCTCGCCTTGGATTTTGCGCTGGACAGTGCATTCCTCGATACCTTGAAAAAGGCTGATTCTGCAAGTTCGGTTTTGTACTTGCGTCTTATTGATTCTTATTATCAGTCTGAATATTTGCCTTCGGGTATTCTTCCGATCGAAGAAGATTTGAATATCAATGTGAGCTGGATCCTTTCGGAAAAGCTGAGTAAGAGTGAATTCAAGGATTTGGGCGAGATCTATGATACGACATGGCTGCGGGATCTCGAGTCCTGGAAAGCCAAGAAAACGGCTGATACGACAATTTCTGTTTCGATTAGCAAAAAGGACTCCCTTTTAGTGCTTGATTTGCCGAGTGCTCTTGTAAATGATGTTCGTAAGAACTCTGGCAATCGTCGTTTGCAGGTTCGCATTTCGGCTCCGGAAGCTTCGACTATTTATCGCTTTTATGGTCCTGGTCACGAAAAGTATTACCCGCAATTCTTTATGGTGGCGGAGAAAAAAGAGAAGTTCCCGAAAATGTTTGACGTGTACCGTGCTGCAGTTATTTCTTCGAACCATGAAACGTGCTCGGATTGCCTTGTGTTGCATGGAGGAACCTTTGATTCTCTCGTCGTCGAGTTCCCGTCCAAGCCGATTATGAAGGCTCTGTCTGATTTCTATGGCGATGAATTCCCTAATCCTCAAGGGGATGGTAACGATGTGCGCCAGGCGGTCGTGATGGCCCAGATGACGTTCTATAGAGATGATTCTAAGGGCGAAAGCCAACTTGGATACCCGATTCGTGTTGATGTGGGATCGTATGCGGACAGCGCTGATACGGTCGTTCGCCGTTTGGAAAGCTACAAGATTGACAAGCCGAGAATCCTTGAAAGTGGACACCCGAACATGGTGTTCTATAAAGGCGATTCTGTGTCATTGCAGGTGACTGCTGGCATGCGCGATTTTATTAACAGGGCCAGCGATGGTCGTTCGTTCAAGATGATGATGCGTCTTGCCTATCCTGTTCTGTTGGATAAGGATACGGTTTTCTATGATCGTGTTGTAGGAGATAGCGACACGCTAGAAGTGTTTTTCCCGCATTACGACTATGCACGTTACGATTTTACTTCTATTAAGGAAAAGTCAGCGACGCTTAAGTTGTGGCTGGCCTCGAAGCGCGGCGACAAAAAGGACGAAAAAGCCGCAACCTCTACTGTACGCGAGGGTAAATAATGAAAAAGTTTATTAGTGCTTTGCTTTGTGTTTCGAGTTTCTCCTTTGCGTCGATGATTGGAATTGATGCTCTCGGTGAAGAGCAGATTGCTGGCGGTTCTGCGGCCATGGCTGGTCGCGGTTTTGCGGGTAATGCCAAGACGGGCGAGGCTGAAGGCGTTTCCGTGGTGAACCCGGCACGTCAGGGCTTTGATTCTAAAGTTGTAATGAACTTGAATTTTTTGCTTGATGTTTCGACGGCTGATCGTTCGAATTCCCATTACACGACGAATAACGTCTCTATGCCTTCGATGAACCTTTCGTTCCCGATGGGGGATTTTGGTACGATTGGCGTATCGCTGTGGCAGCACTATGCTTCTTCGATTCGCGAAGATGTCGAAAACGAAGAAGAGGACTGGAATTCTCGTATTGAGTACCAGAGCAGCCTTTATGAACTTGTGCCGACATACGCTATTCGTCTTCCGTTCCTCCGTCCGGTTTCGTTGGGCGCTTCTGCACATTTTGTGATAGGTAGTTTTACCCGTAACTTGATGCTTGGGCCGGACAATAGCGAAATCGCCGAGAAGGATTCCTGGGCGACAAACAATGCTGTTGTATCGGACTATGTGACGGGTGACTGGGAAATCAAGAATCATCCGGCATATTACACTTTTGCAGCCCAGTATCGTGGCCGTATGGCTTCATACTTCTTCTCGTTTACGACGCCTTTTACGCTTAGGAATGAACTGGAGTACAACTTCAGGTTTAGCGAGACGGATACGCTTGCCCCGACTCATTATACCCGCGAAATTAAGGTGCCTGCAATGCTTGCGACGGGTGTCAATTACCGCTTTAGCAAGCGCCATAACTTAATGGCTGATATTGCCTGGCGCGCCTGGGAACATGATGTTGAAAATGTTGCCGGTAGCTGGGACATGGCAAAGGTGACTAAAACGCAAAGTGACTTTAATATTTCTGTCGGGTATCAACGCGATGGAAGCGATATCTTTTACGATGCCTATTGGGATCGCATAACTTACAGAGCCGGCGTTTGGTATAAAAGCTGGTATGTAGAAAATGTTTCTGAAATTGGTGGATCCATTGGTGCTGGTTTCCCGCTCGGTAGAAAGGGAACTATGTTGGATTTTGCCATTCAGGGGGGCGTTCGCCTGACAGACGATGACCGCAACTGGAGCGAATCCTATATTGGTATACGTCTCGGTTTGCTCGGTGTCGGAAGTTGGGGTAAAACCCGTGGTCAATAAGATTCAACAGAAGGAGATCGAAATGGCTACTAAGAAAAAAGATGAGGATGTTAAGAAGACCGCCGCTAAGAAGACGGCTTCTGTGAAAGTTTCTGAAAAGAAGACTGTAGCCAAAAAGGCTACAGAAACGGCTGCAACTTCTGCAACCAAGAAGGTTGCTGCAGAAAAGAAGCAGACTGCTGCAAAGAAAGTTCCTGCCGAAAAGAAGGTTGTCGCCAAGAAACCGAGCGCAACAGTTGAAAAGGTGGCTGCTAAGGCTGCTCCGGCAAAGAAGACTGTAAAGGCTAAGGCCGAAAAGGCTGAAAAGCCGGCTGCAAAGACTGCAACGAAGACTGCCAAGGTTTCTGCAAAGACCGAAAAGTCTGTTGCCGCCGCCAAGAAGGTCGTGAAGGCTGCAACGAAGGCCAAGAAGGTCGAAGTTAAAGTCGTGGAAACACCGAATGGTTCGACAAGCTCACCAACCGGTACGGTTAAAAAGGCCGCCGCTCCGGAAGCTTTGCCGCAATCCTTCGATGCCGAATACCTCGTGCTCATGCAGAAGGATCCGAACTGGATGCAAGCCTTCTGGGAAGTTTCTGAAGAACGTATCAACGCTGCCAAGAAGGGCAAGGGCAAGCTCGTGCTCCGCTTGTTCGACATCTCGAACGACTTGACCGTGAAGCGCAACAAGAAGCTCAAGTTCCACGATATCGAAGTTCCGGCAGACGCCCGTAGCTGGTACGTGGAAAACAAGGCAACGCAGAACTGCGCTGCTGCTCTTGGCGTTGTCGCCGCTGGCAAGTTCGAACCGCTCGTCGAAGCTGGCCCGATGCAGACGTTCACGCTTGAAGGTTCCGAAGTGAATACGGACAACGTATTTGTTCGCGCATCCCTCGGCGGGGCTACTCTCGGTGGCTTTGGCAGCTCGGGACTTTCTTCGATGTCTGCAAAGAACTGGCTTGAATCGCTTTCGAGTTCTTCGGGTTCTATGTTCTCTGGCGCACTTTCCAGTGCCGCTCTCAAGAGCAATAAGCTTGAACTCCCGAAGGATTCCGTGAACTACGGCAAGGACTTCTTCTTGTGGGTGAAGACCCGCTTGATCGTCTACGGTGGCACGCGTCCGGATGCGCACTTGCAGGTGCGTGGCGAACCGTTCCCGCTGAACCCGGATGGCACCTTCAGCTTTGAAGAAGACCTCCCGGACGTGACGAAGATTATCCCTGTCTTTGCTACCGATAAGGATGGCGATTTCCCGACGACAATCGTTCCGATCGTGGTGAAGCGCACGGAATAATGGCGAAGCCTGGTCGCGTTCATCTTTTGCTTCACGCACATTTACCTTTTGTGCGTGAACCCTCTTTTGACCGGTTCTTGGAAGAGAACTGGTTTTTTGAGGCTATGGCGGAGACGTATTTGCCCATCATCCAGATGCTCAACCGTCTAGAAGAAAAGGGCGTACCGGGCACTCTCAACTTTAGCGTTTCATCGGCGCTGCTCTCGATGCTTACGGATAAGCTTTTGCTTACCCGTTTTTCGGCGCATTTGCACAAACAGCTTGAACTGATTGAACGCGAAAAGGTCCGCTTCCAGGGCAATTCCGAGCTTATGGAAGTGGTGGATTTTTATTACCGCAGGCAGCTTGCGCTCATCAACACGTGGGAGCGCGATTGCGGTTGCGAAATTGTCCCTGCACTCAAGCGCTTGGAGCAGATTGGAAAAATCAACTTGCTTACTTGCGTGGGGACGCATCCGTTTTTGCCCGCGTACCAGAATGATGTCGAAGCTATCCGTTTGCAGCTGAAGATTACGGTCCGTGCATTCGAAGAGGCGTTTGGCAAAAAGCCTCGTGGGCTGTGGCTTCCGGAATGTGGCTATTTTGAAGGCTTGGATGCGATTCTTGCAGAATATGGATTCAAGTATTTCTTCCTGGAAACGCACGGCGTACTTTTAGCAAAGCCTGCGCCTAAGTATGGCGTGTTCTCGCCAATCAAGACTCCGGCAGGGCTTTATTGCATGGGCCGCGAACAGAGCAGTTCCATGGAAGTCTGGAGCCGCAAGACCGGTTACCCGGGGCATCCGGAATACCGCGAGTTCTTTAAGGACATTGCGCACGAACGTGAAAGCGAGTATCTAGGCGATTACTTCTTGGCGGCTGGCGCACATATCGAAACGGGCCTCAAGTATTACCGCATCACGGGAAGCGAAGACAAGAAGATTTATCGCCCGTGGAATGCGCTCCGCTTGGTTGAAGACCACGCGCGACTTTTTGTCGCCAATCGCGAAGCGACTGTGTCGAGCTTGCTTCCGAATATGGAGGGCAATAAGGTCTCGATTCTTTGCCCGTACGATGCCGAACTTTTTGGACATTGGTGGTTCGAAGGTCCGCTGTTTATCGAGAAAATGTTTGAACGTGCGGCAAGCTCGAGCGTGGTCGATATGGCATCTCTTGAAGATTCGATTCGCGAGCCTGCGGATAAGGACATTCACAAGCCGATTTTCTCGTCGTGGGGCGAGGGCGGCTTTGGTGAAGTCTGGATGAACGATGAAGTCGCTTTCCAGTACCCGATGTTCTTCAGAATGCGTAAGATGATGGACGATTTGAAGTCGCGCATTTCTAAAGTTGCAGGGAAGGCTTCTGGGAATGCGCGCGGTTCAAAGGCTGCCAAGCGTTTCTTGGCGCAGATGGCGCGCGAACTTGTGCTATTCCAGGCTTCGGACTGGGCGTTCATGATCCATAACAATTCAGCGGCGGATTACGCACGCGCCCGTTTGAACGGACATTATGAAAATGTCTGTGCGCTTTATAAAGAAGCGGTGAAGGCGAACCCTGATACCAAATTGCTCAAGAAGTTAGAACAAAAGAATAACTTGTTCCCGTGGATCGGGGAATGTTTGTAGTAATTCTAACGTTTGCTTAATAACGAGAAATAACTAGATGGGGCTAAAGCCCCAACTCTTTGGCTCGGTTATAAAAATGAGCAAGCTCATTTTTGCAACACTCGCCTTCTGAGTAGTCTTCGTCGCTTTGCTCCTCAGGATGACGAGTTTGAGGATGACTGCTTCTAGATGACGGCTTCGAGGATTACTCCTTCCTACCGTCTACTGTTTACTTCCTACTAATACATCACCATAAAGCTTGTGGTTTTGCCTTTATTCCCGACGCGGAAGCGGTAGACGCCAGGTGCCATCATGGATTTTACTTTGTCTTCTGACAGGCAGTATTTGTTGCTTAAATATTTTTCCTGAGAAACCAGATCTCCACGTCTTGTCCTGATTTCAATGAATTTTTTATCGTGGGGAAGTGGGGCAAAACAAAGAGGTCCTTGTCTCCAGGGAACGGGGTAGGCATGCGGTGCGGCATCCTTGTTTACCAAAGGAATGCTTTCTGAATCGCCAAATCTGCTGAAAATCCATAAAGTAGAATCGCTAGTTATTAACACGGAAGAAAGGCTATCGAGCGTTTTGGTGTTTTGAATGGTGTAGATGCTTGCGGTACCGTTGTTAAATGTGATGACCGATGCTTTACCGATAAAGTCTGTAAAGTCTGGTTCTATGTAGTTGTTGCTTGTACGATAAAATTTGAATGCCAGACTTTCGAGTTCTGGTTTAATGGAGTCCTGATCGTAAAATAGTGCGGACGGCCATTCTGGTTGATCATCGACAATCCATTCTTTTTTGGAAATGGATTTGCTTTTGGAACCTGATAATGATAGCCGTACGGTGTAATCGTGGAATACGCTGTCGGCATCTAGATGGTAGGGCTTTAATGATGTTTCAAACTGATATTCAAAAGGCTTAGTTGGATTTTTGGAGAAACTCTCCCAAATGGACCTGTCGAATTCATTTGAAACTCTGTGGAACAGATAAAGGAAAAATGTTGAAACTCCGTATATTTTGTGGGAGTTGTTTTGGTTAATCTTTGAAAGTGGCTCACCCATATCGCGGAATAGAGATGGAATGTAGGAAAAATAATCATCAATGTCGGAGTTTGTGATTTCTTCGAATCCGGTGGCGGATGCTTCAAACCAGAATAAATGATTATCCATTATAACATTGAGGTATTGAAGCTGTATGGCGTGATAAAATTCATGAAATACGGTAAGGCGGATTCCCTTGGCCCATTCGTCGGCATAGGAAAAGTTGTGTGCGCTGTTGCGCAGCGGAATATAGCCTTTGGCGTAAGAACAAGTGGTTCCGTTTACGGTAATTTCTTCTTTGTTGTAGTTGTTCTGTGCTCCGTAATAGAAATCGTTGTCCAGAAAAATTTGAGAAGTTGTTGGATCGTCTAGCGGAATGGTGAGTGCAAAACAGGCGTTGCAGGTGTACGAACCGTCGGGATCTCGAATTTGATCAACATCAATGATTTCGATTGGGTATAGCCCTTCTTTGACTTCATGCTGATAGTGGTGGCTTACGCTTGGGCCTTTCGGTGCTCGCATTTTAAGCTTGTTGACGTAATAATTCCAGGCTTCTTCCATGCTTTTCGCGGTGCTCTCGGCAAATGCTTTCGTTGTGGCGTGAGGACCGTTTAAAACGTATAATACTTGAATGTGTGGTGTTTCGATGGTGTAGACGGAATCGTAGTACTGCTCGTAGCTACATCTTTCGTAATCGAACTTTATAGAGGTTAAACGGGGCTGTTTTCTTTTGTTGATGATATTCTGAAGAACTTGCATCGTTCCGCATCCGCCTTCGTAGGCGTGTACAAAGCTGAATGATGCGATGAGCAATAGTGCGATGAAGCGCATTTTTACAGGACTCCTGCGTCTTTGAGGATTTGTTCTGCCTTTTTCGAGATTTCGGCGGGTACGGTCAGCTGTTGTTGGTGCTGTGGTTTAATGCGGGCGTCTATAATCAGTGGCGCTTTGCATTTCCAGTGCTTTTCTTCAACGGTTTCTTCGAGACCGTAAATATCTTGTGCTGGATCAGAACGTGTGAATGTAATCCAGAGAAAATCGCTTAAAATGTTGTCTGTGCTTGCAGCTTTGTTTGCAATAAGGGCGCCTTCGTCGATGATGGAAATCCAGGGGTAGTTCTCGCGGAATTCCCAATGGGCGAGGGTGTTTTTGAGTTGTTCGAAAGTCGCGGACTTCTCGTTGTTCTCAAGAATCACCGGGCCTTCGATCATGAGCACACCGGGCATCACGATGGTCGCGTTCTTGAACATTTGCGGGAGCGCAAGCGTTTCTAAATCGCCTGGGTTGTTGCGAAGCTTGCGAATCTTTGCGCCGGCAGCGGCAATCACGACTTTGGAACCGTGGTTGAGGCTTGTGCCGGTGTAGTCGAGCGTGTCTATGGTCGTCGCGGTCTGGAAATGTAAATCGCGGTCGAAATGGACGCGTTCGAGAATGTGTCCGAAGAACGCGGGAACGTTGTTTACATCGAGATTCGCGGCTGTTTCATTTGCGATGGCTTTCGCGTCAGTAGAAATGCTCGCAGCGTCTTCTTTTGCGGCGATGAGCAAATACTTTGTTAGGCTCGCCTGGTTGAATCCGAGAAGCGCGTTTGCCGTCTTTAAAAGTTCCATCGGTTCGCGTTCTTCGGGGCTTGCGTACGGTCGGAACGCTTCTGAACCGAGCGCGAGGCAAAGCGGGTGTACGCCAGCGTCATCGACCGCGTGAATCCCGTAAACGCCCGGGAGCGAGGCGGGAACCATTGGCTTTGTAATCGCGTGAATGTATTTCCCGAACAGCGTATCTTCTTGAGGCGGGCGTCCAACGACCGTGAATGGGAAAATGGCGTTCTTTTTGCAAAGCACTTTTGTGACTTTCATACAAGGGAAATCGTGTTTGCCGGAATAATAGCCGATGTGGTCGCCAAATGGACCTTCGGGTTTTAATCCGGGTTCGAGTTCTCCTAAAATACAAAAATCGGCATCGCTAGAGACAAGGTAACCATCATGTTCAAAGTAACGGAAACGGCGGTTGCCGAGCATGCCTGCAAACAAAAGCTCCGAGAGGTTCTCGGGCATGGGCATCACGGCGGCAAACGTGTGCGATGGAGGCCCGCCAATGAAAATGCTCACCTTGAGCGGGCGCCCTTCTTCGATGGCCTTCTGGTGGTGCCTTGCTATGTCGCGCTTGATCTGGTAATGAAGTCCGCATTCTTCGTTCGGAATGTATTCGTTCCCTGAAATCTGGATGCGGTACATGCCCACGTTCGTCTGCATGATGCTTGCGTTTTCACTCGGGCGTGTGGCGACTTGCGGGAGCGTGATAAACGCTCCGCCGTCTAGCGGCCAGCTGACCAGCTGAGGCAAGTCGCTGAGGCTGCATTCTTCGAAGTCTTTGATGCAGCCGGAGCGTCTCGGCAAAGACTTTATCCCGGCAAATCCCGCCTGGAACAGTTGTAGCGGGTGCCTGAACGCCTGCTTGAAAAATTCGATCGGGTTTGCCTTGAAGTTTACGGCGATTTTCGTCTGCTCGAAGCCGTCTCGGAACAGAAAATTGAACCGTTCGTCGCTTCCAAAAATGTTACAGGCGGCGCGGAACTTGCTCCCTTTGACATGCTCGAAAAGGAGTGCCGGGCCACCCTGCCTAAAATTTTCCCTCGCGATTTCGGCCATTTCCAGGTGCGGATCGACTTCGGCGTGAATACGTTTGAGCATTCCCGCTTTTTCCAAATCCAGCAGGGCCTGTTCGAGGGACTTGTACATGATGTTATCCGGCGGTTGCGGACTGATCTAAAGCTTCGAAAGCTTGGGTCTTTTTCTTTGCTTCTACAAGTGCAATTTGTTCGCGGGCCATTTCACGGGCTTGGATAGCATAAACCATGCTTGCGCTTGCCATGACAATTGAGAACGTGTCTTCGGCAAAGTCCTTGCAGCCCTGGAATGTCATGTCGTCAAAGCAGGTCGTGATGCCCTTGACGGAATCGAACGTGTGCTTTGCTGTAAAGCCGCGGAACGGGCCTTCGCCAAGACGCACTGCGATTTCAATGACATTTTTGGTTTTGCCGGGTGTGACCGCTCCAATGATGCCGGTCCAACTTATTTTTCTGAAACCCGCCACAATTGTGTAGCGTATAAATTCGCCGGATTCAATCATCTTGGGCAATGTGTAGTAAAGAACGGCATTTTTCCCAACGGACAAGGACATCGGCGCATAGCGCATAATATCAAGCGTATCAGAAAGAGAGCCGTATTGCCAAGAAGTTTGACTGAATTGAACCATATGCCAGATAATTTAGAAAAAAGAATTCAAAATTGGGTCCTAAGGTCTAAATTTCAGGTGTTTTTTTAACTTGCTATAAAGTATGTAGCTCTTGCAGTAGCGGTGCTTTAGGTTCTCGTAAAAATTAAAGATGATCTGCAAATTGGAGCTGATGAATGACATACGGCCTTATGGGGATTTAAACTATATTTGATGTCGTTATGGAAAATCTAGAAGCAGACAGCAAGTTTCTAAAAAAAGCTTTGATTGTAAATGTTGTGGGGACGATTCTTAAAGTTTGTGGTCCTCTTCTTACATTTGTGATGGCCCGCATTTTTGGTGCAGCGGAATTTGGTATTTTCGTTTCTGCGCAAACATTGATTTTGACGATTGCTCATTCGGCAACGTTAGGGCTGGACAAGGGCTTGTATTGGTATCTTCCGCAGAACAAGCTGAACAATCGCGTTTTACACGATGGCATCATGGAATCATTCTGGATTTCGGTTGCCATTGCGTTGCTTTGTACGGCGGTCATCTTTGTTGGATCGTTTACGCCCTATATCTCAGCGGAATTGCCCTGGTATGCGCTTTCCCTGTTGTTCTATGTGGGTACCTATGTCTTTAGTACCGCGTCAGAGGGAAACCGCCGCCCGCAAAACGCCGTGTTTGTTAATTCTTTCTTGACGGTCACGCTTGCGCCAGCAACTTCTATTGCTCTCTATTACGGTGGAATTCCGCATGCTCTTCCGTTGGGCTTGCTTGTGGGGCAGGTCGTAGGTTTTATGGTCCATTTTGTCCTGGTCCGTCGGCAATTCCCGGATATGCCGATGAATCCTGGCAAGCTGGTTTCTAGAAGCCTGTTGCTTTATTCTCTTCCGCTTGGTTTTGGTGAATTTGTTTCGTCGTTCCTGGTTCGTTCAAGTCTTTGGCTTGTCATGTTGTTCCTTGGGCCTGAAAAGGCGGGTGCTTATGGCATTATGGTTACGATTTCAAATGCCCTTCAGACAATTCGCGTTGGCTTCACTCCTATTCTTACACCTGTCGTTGCGGGCATGGACAAGGATCGTCTGCATACGGACTTGAAACCGGTGTATAGTTATTGCGTTTTTATGGTGACGTTTATCCAGCTGCTCATTGGGTTCTTCATTGTGCTGTTCCCGGGTGAAATTTTGGGCATTGCCGGCAAGGATTTCATTGTGCAGCCTGAAACTCTTGGCATATTGCTTTTGGTTCATCTAGTTGCTGGTTTTGGAGGAATGTCCATTGTCGTTTTGAACGGCATGGGAAAAAGCCTCTACTCCCTTAAAATGGATGTCCTTTCACTTGGCGTAGCGCTTATTTCGGGATATTTCCTGATTCCCGCTTTTGGGCTTGTCGGTGCGGCGCTTTCTATGCTTTGCTATAATCTGGTGGCGATTGTTTGCAATAACATATACCTTTTCAAAATGGGACTGTGGCCGTATTCCTCGAAGCTCATTTCCCAGATTGTGTGGATTGTCGGGCTTATTGCATTCTACATTGTAATCAATGCAAAATTTACAGATTTGGACTTGATTACAAAAGCCCTTGTATATGCAGTGGTTCTTGCCATGCTTGGTATTTATTGGATTGTCCAGAAGAAAAAAATTGAAGCGGATAAGGATTCTGCACAGAAGGTATCGAAATGAAAAAAATCTCGCGAGAAGAAGCTAGAGAAATACAGATGTGCATTCTGGATGAGATTGCTAGAATCTGTAAGGAAAACGGATTGCATTACTACATCGCTTGTGGTACGCTTCTGGGGGCTGTCCGCCATAAGGGTTATATTCCCTGGGACGATGACATGGATATCATTGTCATGCGCGATGATTACGACAAGTTGATTTCTTTGCTGAAAGACAAATCCGTAAAGAAACCAGAGTGGCTTGACGTTGTTGATGATACGAATGAGGACTATTTCTGCCCGTTTGCAAAAGTGACGGATAACCGTACTCGTGTGAAGATGGATCGGCATAAGGAAAATGGGGGCCTCTGGGTTGATGTGTTCCCTTATGATGGCCTTCCGTCTTCGATGTTCTTCGCTAAGATTTATACCAGTATTGCAGCTCTGATTCGTGTTATCTGCCTTGCGATGGATACCGATTTTTCATCGAAAACATTAAGTTTTTGGAATTTGCTGTATAAGCGTTTCTTCAACGCCTTTACTTGTGTTATTGGCCGCAAGCGGTTCTGCCGTTTTGTTGAATGGTTCCATCGTCGTTTTGATATTAAAAAGTCGAAATATGTGACAAGCCTTTTCTTTGACACGCGCGTTGATACGATTCTTGATAAGGAAATGCTTTTGCCGCAGGCGGAGTTCCAGTTTGAAAATCGTAAGTACACGGGATTTGCAAATTATGATTATGTTTTGTCCCGTGCTTATGGTAACTATATGCAGTTGCCACCTGAAGAAAAGCGTATTACGCATGATTTCGATGTTTGGTGGAAAGAATAGCGAGGTTCTTGCATGCCTTCTGTGAAATATCTTTTTGTGTTGACGAGTTCCCCGAAGGACTTCTTTTGCGAGCAGACGCTTGTGGCGATTGCTTCGCTGCGCGTCCATAACCCGAATGCGTTCGTGACGCTTTTGACGGACGACAAGACGGCTGAAACTCTGACGGGTCCACGTGCGGTCTTGAAGGACGCAGTCGATGAACTCAAGGTGTTGACGCTTGATGAAAAGTTCACGCCGATGCTTCGTTCTCGTTACCTCAAGACGGTGATGCGCAATGTGGTCGATGGCGACTTCTTGTACATGGATTCGGATATCGCAATTGTCGATGACCTCTCGATTCCGGACGAATGGCGCGGTGGCATTTATGCCGTACTCGACTTCCACACGAATCTGTCGAAGGCGATTAACCGCAAGAAGGTCTTGAACAACGCGAAGATGATGGGCTTTTCGCCAATTCTCAACGACGAGATTTTCAACGGGGGCGTGATGTTTGCCGCCGATACGCCGGAAGCCCGCGAGTTCTTCAAGACTTGGCATGAACTTTGGCTTTACTGCGTTTCCAAGAACTTCCCGTATGACATGGCAAGCCTTGCTGAAACCAATTACAAGTTCGGTTATATCACGAAAAAGATGGATGGCGGCTGGAACTGCCAGCTTGCTTATGGCAACCGTTTCTTGCCGACGGCGAAGGTGTTGCACTTCTTTGGTTCGCGCATTATCGATACGCGTGGCCGCAAGGTGCCGGAATCGATGAACATCTTTTTGCCGAAGATTTTGCGCAAGGACTTTTATACGAATTTGAAGAACATCCCCGTGACGGTGAATGCGGACAAGTCCATTCACATCAACGAATATTACGATGACGTGATTGCGCATGCGAAGGATGCGTTCATGTACCAGACGAACAAGGTCGGCGCTGCGGGTGCCTACATCATCCGCTCTTACGCGTTTGCAAAGTCGCTCGCCTGGCTGTACAAGAAAATGCCGTTCCTCGTGAAGCCTTTGGAAATCCTGGGCAAGCTTTTCTAGGGGGCGTTTTATGAATTTGCTTTTTAATCTTGTTGCGGTGCAGCCGATTCACAGTGCAAAGTTTCACGGTGGCGGCAGCTATGGCGAAGTGATTTTCTGGGCGCTTGTGAAACGTGGCGCAAAGTTCAGTTGCGTTTACGATAGCCGCAAATACTTGTCGCCGGATATTCTCGAAGCATGCGAAAAGTGCAGCATTCCGCTCTTTGACATTGCCGAAAAGATGCCGCAGCAGATTATCGACGAAAATGCGATTGATGCGTTCTACACGCCGCTTTATTCGCTCGAAAAGAAATGGCAAATTCAGGTGAAACGTTTTGTGTTCACGTGGCATGGCGTACGCGCTCTTGAAATGCAGTACAGCTGGCAAGGCGTTGGCTTTGCGAAAAAGCTTTCGCAGAAGCTCGAAGCGCTTGTGCGTTACCGCGAAAGCTGGAAAAAACTTTATTATGCGCCTAAGTACCGCGATTTGGCGGCCCGCATTGCCGACGGCCGTGCCGAATGCATTACGGTGAGCGAACATAGCCGTGCTTCTATCAAGTCCTTCTTCCCGGAACTTCTGGACAAAGAAATCCCCGTTTTCTATAGCCCGATGCTGGATTACGAACCCGAAGGATTCTTGCCGCCGGGCGTAAAGTCAAAAAAATTCTTTTTGCTCACGAGCGGAGCCCGCTGGGAAAAGAACAATTTGCGTGCGGTCAAGGCGTTCGATGAACTTGTAACAATGATGCGTTCGACAAATCATGAGTTCGACATGAAGCTCGTGATTACGGGGGCTACAAACGTGAAAGTTTACCGCAAACATGTCCGCAACAAGGATGCGTTTGTATTCCTCGGCTACGTGGAATCGAAGGAACTTGAATTCTTGCACAAGAACGCGTATGCGTTTATTTTCCCGAGCTTGAACGAAGGCTTTGGCTATCCGCCGGTGCAGTCGATGCGTTATGGCGTGCCCGTGGCCGCGAGCGGCACGACGTCTGTGCCAGAAGTCTGCGAAAATGCTGTGCTCTACTTTGACCCATATTCCGTGAGCGAAATCAAGAACCGCATGATTCAATTGCTAGATTCGAACATTTATGCGATGTACGCTTCTCGTGGTGTTGTACGTTACGGCGAAGTGCATAAACGCCAAAAAGAAGACCTCGAAAAAGCAGTCGAGTTTGTTCTCGGCGAATAATTATTAGGAGCGATAGCTCCGATTCTGTCATGCCCGCTAGAGCCTGTCCTGAGCGAAGTCGAAGGATGCGAGCATCTCCTTTTTTTGTAATTTATTCATATGATTAAGAAAATTAGTTTTGTTGTTTGCTTGTTACTTTTTGGGGATGCTTTTGCATGTAAATCCATGCCTAGTCCTCCTTGTTTGCTCATTAGATGTCCGGGCTTTGGCGATATGGGTTGTGCACGACTCGATCCGAAATTTAAGGATTTTGAAAATTTTTTTGATGTTAAAAAAGTTCGCCATTTATGCGGAGAAAATTTTACTTTTTATGTAACGCCTAAAGTTAAAATACCGTTTGAAAATATAATTTTTAAATTCAATATGGCGTTTGCAGATAGTTCGTTTAAAAAATCTCCATTAGATGTTGTAGAGTCTTTTAAGACAATGGCGGCTGCTATCCATAAAAATCCATCTTTCGAAAAATGGTTGGAAAGAAATGCTAGGGAACGAGTAGAGAAAAAAATGCCCCATCAATTATTAGTTTATGAAAATATTGCAAAGATATACAATCAAAAAGAGATATATGTTAAGGGTAAATCTTGGTGGAACGAGCCTATAGAAAATGTTTGGAATAAAATAGGAATGTCTGGTAAATATGTTGGTACGTTATCTTTTTGTGAAGCTCCAGATTTTTGCGAAGTTGTTGAAAGCTGTGGAACTCCAGATTTTTTGTTGGGTGATAATGGGGACGTTTTCGTTCCAGAAATATGGTTGTGGAATTCTAAAAAAGAAAAGATATTAGATGTTTCTCAGAATGAAATAGACGCTATTCCTGATACTAGATTGAAACAATGCAAGGTTCAAAAATCTTCTAAAGGAATTTTATCATATGTTGAAGATTTTTTGTGCAATCATTCTCTAGTCTCAGAAAAACGTTGCACGGAATGGCGTTCAAAATACTATAAGACTGAATATTGCGACTACCTTATCATCCATCACGACGGAACAATCGAATACGGCCCGAAATCAGGGGATATGTAAAAAAAGAGATCCCGGCTCGGAGGCCGGGATGACAAGTGTAGAGTGGCGGGCATGACGCTTTATATGTTGCGAGCGTGTCGCTTTTGAGTTGCTAATGAACTGCGGAACTTTCTATAGTTTCATCACGCGCTTCATCTCGAGATTCTCGTAGCCTTCTGGACAATGCGTCGAGAGGTAGACGGTCGGGTTGTTGGCGATAAATTCGCGGACGCGGTCGAGCGTTTCGCGGGCGGCTGCAATGTCTTCAAAAACGATGCTTAATTTGTTTGCCTTGAGGGCGGCATCGCAGTAGGTCACATCGCCATGCATCATGTAGAAGAGTCCGTCGTTTTCGGCGACGATGATGCTGTTGCCTTTGGTGTGTCCCTTCGCTTCAATGAAATAGATTCCGTTTGCGTTTTTTTCGCATTTCGGGAAGTTGTGGTAAGGCCCGTCCTTGTAAGTGCAGCGCACGATGTTTGGACCTTCGAGCTTCATGGCGTCGGCATCTTCGGGCGAAACGAATACCTTCGCATTCGGGAAGTACTGGATGGCCGCAGAATGGTCCGGATGCTTGTGCGTGATGAGAATTTTAGTGACCTGCTCGGGCTTGTAGCCAAACTCTGCAAACGCTTCCATGTAGTCTTTTAGCTTTTCGCCCATGTAAAGCGGTGCGCCGAGCTTTTTTTCGGGTGCTGCAAAGTCATTGACGAATCCCGTATCGACGAGGATGACTTCGCTCCCGGTGTCGATGAGAAAGTTTTGCAGGCTGCTGCGGTAGATAATCTGCTCGTCGAACTTGTCTTTGCCTTCTTCACCGCCAAAGGCAAACGCCTGGTTCATGAAACCATGGTCAAACATGCGTACGGCTTTAATTTCCATATGCTTTCCCTTCTGAAAATGTATGCTTTTATACCAATATATACTCAAAAGGTCTCAAATCAAAATAAGGCGTTATTCCAATTTGGGGCGTAAGCAAAAAATATGGCTATTTGCGGGGGCTGCCCGGCGGTTGAAATAAAAATTTTTCAGGTTTAGTCTTTGCATATGGCTCAAGATTTCTATTTTTGTGCGTGGAAAATCTTTTTCTATCCAGGAGTCTTATATGGGCGGCTTTTGTGGTGTTATTTCCAAAGAAGATTGCGTTTGCGATCTCTTTTATGGAACCGACTACCATTCTCACCTCGGCACTCATCGCGGCGGCATGGCTGTTTTGAAATCAGATGGAGTTTTCCATCGCTCGATTCACAACATCCAGAACACTCCGTTCCGCAGCAAGTTCGAGCACGATCTTTCACATTTTTCTGGCAAGGTTGGCTTAGGCGTCATTTCTGACACAGACCCGCAGCCGCTCGTCATGACCTCCAAGCTGGGAACGTTCGCGATTGTGACGGTTGGTCTCATTACGAACATCGAAGATATTAAGAACGAACTTTTCCGCAACAATTGCATGCAACTCCAGTTCTCGACAACGAGTGGCATGGTCGGTCCGACCGAAGTTGTTTCAGCGCTTATCGCTACGCAGGATTCAATTATTGATGGTCTCAAGTACGTTCAGGACAAGGTGAAGGGAAGTTGCTCCGTGCTGATTATGGATAGCGCGGGGCGTTTTTATGCGTGCCGTGACAAGTGGGGCCGTACGGCTGTAATCCTTGGTAAGAAGGATGGCGCCATGATCGCTCTGCAAGAAAGCTGCGCTCTTCCGAACCTCGGTTACGAATACGTCCGTGATCTTGGCCCAGGTGAAGTGGTCGAGCTCACGCCGGATGGCGAAACGGTGCTTGTTCCGCCGCGCAAAAAAATGGCAATTTGTTCGTTCCTCTGGGTGTATTACGGTTACCCGGCCTCCAGTTACGAAGGTCGTAATGTGGAAATGACCCGTTATCGTTGCGGTTCCGCTCTTGCGAAGCGCACCCCGACCGAAGCCGATGCCGCTTGCGGTATTCCGGACTCCGGTACGTCTCATGCATTGGGCTATGCTCACGAAGCTGGCATCAAGTTTGCACGCCCGTTCGTGAAGTACACGCCGACTTGGGCACGTTCGTTTATGCCGCAGGACCAGCGCCAGCGCGAACACGTCGCCTCGATGAAGCTCATCCCGATTCCGGGACTCATCAAGGACCGTCGCCTCGTTTTCTGCGATGACTCCATCGTTCGCGGAACACAGCTTGGTAAGCAGGCTGCAAAGCTTTATTCGATGGGCTGCAAGGAAACGCACATGCGTATCGCTTGCCCGCCGCTCGTTTATCCGTGCAAGTTCATCAACTTCTCTCGCTCCAAGAATGAATACGACCTCATCACGCGCCGTTACATTCGCGACCAGGAAGGCGAAAATGCTGATTTGGACAAGTACACCGATCCGAATGGCCAGCCGTACAAGGACATGGTCGAATACATCCGCAAGAAGCTGAACCTCACGTCGCTTGCGTTCCAGCGCATTGACGACTTGATCCAGGCTATCGGCCTCCCGGAAGAAGACCTTTGTACTTACTGCTGGACTGGCAAGGACTACGCCGAAACGGGTGACTGCTATCATTGCCCGTGCCATTGCCACGATAAGGAAAAGGAAGACAAGGAATAAACCTTCGTTTCGTCATGGGGCTTGCCCCATCCAGTGACATTATTACATCAGAACTTAACTGGATTCTTCAAGGCTTCGCCTTTCAGAATGACGCTAGAAATTAAAAATCCGACCTCATGCGAGGCCGGATTTTTTCATAGGAAAAGTCCCGCACATTTGGCGGGACTTTCTACATAAGGAGATGTATGGGACTTTGTTTTAACGATTCTTCACCTTGTTGGTGATGGCCGCAGCTGTGACACCGCAAACGCCGCCGTTATACGGACCAATTTCCTGGATGTTGAAATTGTATTTGCCCGCAGAGGCTTGAATTTTGAATCTGAGGGCCGCGAGTGTTCTGGAAGCCTGTTCACCGGTGTATGACGTTTTGCCCTTGTACCAGGACGGCTGCTTGAAAGAGGACCATGGGATAAACCTTGTTGTACCGGAAGGACTCTTCGGGAGTGCTACTGCCGGTAATGCGTATTCCAAGGTTGCGTCCAAATGATCACCGAGGCTCATTTCAAGTGTTGGTGCTGCATCCGAGGAGTAAGTAATGCAGATTCCACCCATGCCGGCAGCGTCAGCTGTAGCAACATTGCCGTCGTCGTTATTGCCTGCCAAGTTGAAGCCTATGCCGACAAACGGTTGGTAATACAAATCTCCCTCGTCAAGGATTGCCGTACCGCAAACGCCGCCACAATGTTCAATGACAGGTAGCAGGGATTCTGGATTGTATTCGTTGCCGAGGAGTTCTGGCCAAATGATTCTGGATTTTCCACCGTCGATATCGTCGCCGTAATAGAACCAGTAGCCGGATGTTTCTGTACCGACGTCATATCCAGTATGAATTTGTTCGATGCCATCAAGTCCAAACCAGGTTGTAAAGTCGTTTGTGGTCGGTGGTGGATCGATCGGATTTGGCGGATCAATCGGGTCTGGCGGATTTACTTGGGTTGTCGGCCTGAAGATCGGGAATTGAGAAGCTTCGCAACCATCGTATGGGCCAACTGCTGCGATGTTGAATGTGCCCGTAGAGCCGCTTTCTCCTTGGAACTTGAAGATGATAGCGGCGAGGTGTGCTGCAGCTTCTTCTCCAGATATCGGTTGGCCTTTGTACCAGGCCGGCTGCTTGAAATCCTGCCATGCGATACGTTTTGTCGTGCCGGAACTCTTGGGGAGTAATACGGCTGGTACTGCGTAGTCGATGGATGCATCCATTTCTTCACCGAGGCGCATTTCTGCAGATATTGGTATGTCGGATGCGTAAGTCACGCAAACGCCGCCCATGCTTGATGCGTCACCGACTTCTGCAGACGAGTCATCGAAACTCTTTTCTCCGACCAGATTGAAACCTACGCCGACATATGGTTTGTACATTAAAGAACCCTTGTCTAGAACATACGTTCCGCAAAGACCGCTGCAATGATTGATAATCGGATCCATTGCTTCGTTGCTGTATTCGTTTCCGGGTTCTACAGGCCAAAGGATTTTTGAGAGACCGCCGTCCATCTCGTCGCTGAAGGAATACCAATAACCAGCAGTTTCAGTGTCGTTCGCCAAGCCGGTCTGAATTTGAGGTTCTCCATTGTAGCCGTACCATGTCTGGAATTCTCCGGAAGGGGTTGCAACGGAAGAAGACGATTTAGCCTTGCTGGAAGAGCTTATTTGTATTGGATCGTCATCCGAGGGGTCATGCGGCAATAAAGAATCGAGGTAGCTGCAAGCTGTAAATGGGATTGATGCGGCGACCATTGCGAGGATCGCGGCTTTCCCGAAATATTTTCTTTGTCTTTTGTTCATCAGAATGTCCTCCTGTTTGTTCTGGTTGACGTTTTAAATATATGTAAATTAAAAAACAAAACAATAGGCCATTTTAGGACATAAAAGTTGTAATATTAATTTGTATGTAAATATGCGTACTATGATAGTACAGCGTTCGTTTTTATGATACGTGTTTTTTACGTTATATAATACAGCAAGTTTATTTGAGCTATATTTGTGATACACCTTGGATTTCGGATAAGTACGAAAATTATTTTTATATGTTAAAAATCTTTTTACATAAAGGTCGGAGAAAATTGATTTTTTGTGGAAAAACATTGCGGAATGCGGCCTTCTAAACGCAAAAAGAGGCGCTCCGTTGGGAGTGCCTCTTAAACTTTTGGGAGATTCCCACTCAAGGCGGGAATGACAACCGTGAATTTTACTTGAGTTCTTCGAGCGCCTTTGTGCTCTTGGCAATGATATCCATCTGCGTTGCGAGCTTGGTGCGTTCGGCGTTCACGACAGCCTCAGGTGCGCCATTGACGAACTTTTCATTCGACAACTTGCGTTCGATAGAAGCAGCGAAAGCCTTTGCCTTTTCGATTTCCTTTTCGAGGCGTGCGATTTCTGTAGCCGGGTCAAGGATGCCTTCCAGCGGGATGTAGAGTTCGCCACCCGGCACCACGGAGCTTGCGCTGAACTTCGGCTTTGCGGCCTTCACGGCTACAGAGAACGATTCAAGTCCACCGAGTTCGGTGATGATGGCCTGGCAGTCCTTCACGCTTGCTTCGGTTTCGGCGGTATCGACGCTCACGACAGCCTTGAGCTTGGTAGCCGGGCTTACGTTGTAGCGACCGCGCACGCCACGCACACTTTCCACCACGGCGAATGCCTGGTTGAATGCAGCTTCGATCTTATCGTCGATGAGGCTCGTGTCAGCCTTCGGCCATGCGCTGTTGATCACGCGTTCAGAACCCGGGAAGAGCGTTGCGTTGAGTTCTTCCGTGATGAACGGCATCACCGGATGCAACAGGTCAATCACGCCGCGGAGCACGTGGCTGAGGATTGCCATAGCGTTCTTCTTTTCGGCGGTGAGCGTTTCGCTGTTGATCACGGCCTTCTTGATTTCCAAGTAGCTGGAGCAGACATCGTCCCAGACAAAGCGGTAGAGGAAGCCGGCGAGTTCAGCAAAGTGGAACTCTTCCAGCATCTTCGTTGCGTTCTGGATGGTGGAGTTCAAGCGAGAGAGAATCCAGCGGTCTTCGAGTGCGAAGATCGAAGAATCCATCGGGAGCATGTCCTTGGAAAGTGCGCCAGCCTGTTCCAAGTGCGGGAACAAGAAGCGGCAAGCGTTCCAGAGCTTGTTCGAGAAATTACGACCAATTTCGAACTTTTCGCTCGTGTTGATGACAGAACCATCTTCCTGCTTTTCCTTCTTCACCGGGAGACGAACGTCCTGGTTGTCGGTGCAGAGGCTTGCCATCACGAAACGGAGAGCGTCCGTGCCGTACTTCTTTTCGATATCCATCGGGTCCACGCCATTGCCCTTGGACTTGCTCATGGTCATGCCATTGCCGTCCAAAATCTTCGGGTGGATGTACACCGTGTGGAACGGGACCGTGCCCATGTTTTCTTGGCTGAAGAGCACCATGCGGGCGACCCAGAGCGTAATGATGTCGCGGCTCGTCACAAGCACAGAAGTCGGGTAGTACTTCTTAAGCGTGTCCGTCTGTTCCGGCCAGCCCATCGTGGAGTGCGGCCAGAGACCACTGGAGAACCACGTGTCGAGCACGTCTTCTTCCTGCACAATCTTGTGACCGGCAACAGCGTCTTCGGAGAGGTTTTCTTCTTCGGAGCAGATGAGCCAGATGCCGTTCTGTGCCTTGTAATAGTAAATGTCGTTACGGCCTGCGAATGCCTTGTTCAAGTCCTCTTCGGTCGTCGTTTCGTCGGCGTGCCAAATAGGAATGCGGTGGCCCCACCAGAGCTGACGGCTGATGCACCAGTCGCGCTTTTCCTTGAGCCAGTCGAGGTACTTGTTTGCATAGCGTTCCGGAATGATCTTGATTTCGCCGCTCGTGACAGCCTTCATGGCGTTGTCGGCGAGGACGTCCATCTTCACGAACCACTGGTCGCTCAAGTACGGTTCAATCACAGTCTTGGAACGGTCGGAATGGCCCACCTGCATTTCGTGGTCTTCGACCTTGATGAGGAGGCCGAGATCTTCGAGACCCTTCACCACGGCGTCGCGTGCGGCCTGACCCTTCATGCCCTGGAACGGACCGGCGTTTTCGTTCAAGCTGCCGTCGTCGTTCATGATGTTGATCATCGGGAGCTTGTGGCGGAGGCCCGTAGCGTAGTCGTTCGGGTCATGTGCCGGAGTCACCTTCACGGAACCCGTACCGAATTCCATATCGACGAGGATAGCGTCTGCAATCACCGGAATTTCGCGGTTCACGAACGGAACCTTGAGCATCTTGCCGATGAACTGCTTGTAGCGTTCGTCGTTCGGGTGCACAGCGAGAGCCGTATCGCCCATGATCGTTTCCGGACGAGTCGTCGAAACCGGGATGAATCCCGAACCGTCGGCGAGAGGATACTTGAACGTCCAGAAGTGACCCTTCACAGTTTCGTAATAAATTTCATCGTCTGCCACAGCCGTCTGGAGCTTGGTGTCCCAGTTCACGAGACGCTTGCCGCGGTAGATAAGACCCTTCTTGAAAAGGTTGAAGAATGCGTGGCGGACAGCCTTTGCGCAAACCGGGTCGAGCGTGAAGCGCTGACGGCTCCAGTCGCAGCTGACACCGAGGCTCTTGAGCTGCTTCGTGATGCGGGCTTCGTATTCGTCCTTCCACTTCCAAATGCGCTCCACGAGGGCGTCGCGGCCAATGTCGTGGCGTGTCTTGTGTTCGTCCTGGAAAAGTCTCTTTTCGACGACTGCCTGCGTGGCAATGCCGGCGTGGTCCGTGCCCGGAATCCAGAGCGTGTCACGGCCAGTCTTACGGCGATAGCGAACGAGAATGTCCTGCAGTGTGTCGTTCAGAGCGTGGCCGAGATGCAAAGCACCCGTAACGTTCGGAGGCGGAATGACGACGGAGAACGGTTCGCCCTTTCCGCTCGGGGCAAAATCATTATTCTTGTTCCATTGGTCGTGCCAACGGTCTTCTACAATTTTCGGATTATAACGAGTTTCCATTTCCATAATGCGCCAAATTTAGTAAATAGTGTGCAAGGCGAGTAAAGCGCGAAATTCAATTTCGCATTTTTGAGCCGTAGCCACGGACGCCGAAGGCGTCAAAGGCGAGCGTCGCGACAATCGTGCTTGCACGAATTGTCATGACCGAGCCGTACTAAATCGCCCGAAGGGCGTCAATTTAGTAAAAGTAGCAGGTAGGAAGTAGGAAGTGAAATGTAGTGGGAAATGCGCTAATCGCGTCATCCTGAGCGAAGTGTAACGGAGTCGAAGGATCCAGTGAAGTCTTGAAAAATAGGATGGGAGGGGAAAGCCTTCCCCTCGCTTCAGCCGAATGTCATTCCCGGCGCCTGTCCTCGCTTGACGGGGATGACCGGGAATCTCCTTTCGGCTTCCGCTACCCCTTCGAGCGGGCCCTCATTCGCCGGCCCGCAACGCCCCGGCTAAAAAAGCTGCCGCAAAAATGCAACAGCTCTAAAAGTTAATTTGCTTGAATTACTCCGCCAGATAATTACTCCGCCCAGACGATGCGGCCTTCCTTGCGGGGGTGTGCTGCGGGCTGTTCGCAGTCGGCATAACCCAAAGCGCAGTGAGCGATACCAACCCATTCGTCTGCGTTCAGGCCCAGTGACTTGAGAATTTCCTTGCCCTCGTCGCTTTCGACTTCTTCCTTGGCGCGGTGAATCCAGATGCTGCCGAGCCCGAGGCTGTAAGCGGCGTTCATGAGGTTCCCCATGGCGAGCGAACCATCGTACAGGTGGGTCGGGATTTCCTTTTTCGCAAGGACTAGCAAAATCACGGGTGCTCCGTAGAACGGGTCGAAACCCTCGTCCCAACCGCCAATCTTGCGGTTCATTTCGGAGATGCGATCGCGCAGCCCTTTGTTCGTAATGGCGACCACGGTGGCGGCCTGCTTGCCCATGCCGCTTGCAGCGTAGATGCCCGCTTCGGCGACTTGTGCGATGAGCTCCTTGCTCACGGCGTCAGATTTGAATTTGCGGATGCTCCTGCGGTTGAGCAAAGTCTTGATTGTTTCATTCATAAAGTCTCCGGGAAATGGGATGATAAATTTAAATCTATAAAAAACGTAGGGAAGTGGCGTTGTAATCCGTGACTTGACCGGGGATTTCCTTCTTAAGCCTTGTATGTTCTTTGTTTTTCGGCTACGGCGCATGGCATGGGACCTCGCTTACGCCTGAATTTGGCTTTGGGAACTAGGCGCATTTGAATGCCCATGGCGGCAAGGACTTTGAATACCGTTTCAAATCGCGGATGAGCTTTTTCATCAAGTGCCTTATAGAGACTCTCTCGTCCGAGACCGGACGTTTCCGCAATTTTCGCCATACCCTTGCTACGAGCTATATGACCGATAGACCTCAGTAACAGGGCTGGGTCGTTTTCTTGGCAAATGAGATTGAGATACTCAGCGACAATTTCTTCGCTGTCAAGATATTCTGCAATATCCAATTGATTGATTTTATTTTCTTTCATTTTTGATTCCTTGCCAAATATTCTTTGCCCTTGCGATGTCTTGATCTTGTGTGGATTTATCGCCGCCAATTAAAAGAATTACGATTGTTTTGCCATCTTTTGCAAAATAAAGTCTGTAACCTGGTCCATAATTGATGCGTATTTCTAGAACGCCGTTCCCGACTGATTTAAAGTCGCCGAGATTTCCTCCTTCAACTTGGGTCAATCGCAAAAGAATATGCGCCTTTGCTCGAATATCTCGTAATTTCAGCATCCATTTTCTAAAATCGGATGTTTGATTTACGACCATTCTGTTCCTCCAAATGTATCTAATCGGATACAAAATGTCAAGAGGCGAATAAGAAAACTCATAAGTTCCAAAAGGGAACGTGAGGTTATTCTGCCATGTCTTTGAAATGCGTGGATTTTTTATAATAGAAACCAGAATGTATGAGAAATATGCAAAATTTGCATATTACATCTAGGTCCTTTTCTTTTTCATCTTTCTCTCCGGCCCTCAAACACGCTTGAAATTGCGGATCTTTTCTTCTGATTTGCGATTATTTCAACAATCTGTTTCCTAAACCCCTCGAATTCGATGGGTTTAAAATCGGGATTGTATAGTTGCTCCCGTAGCTCCCGTTATGATGCGAACATCCTTATCTTTAACAACGATTGTCTTTGATGTCATCTTTACCTCCATCTGCCTACATGCAAAAAAGACAGATAATAAGTTACGTTTTGTTTGTATGAACGTTTGTGCACTAAATGTAATTTCAAAAACTACGGCTGTCAATAGACCGGAGAGAATTTTCTGAAATATGCCTTTTTTCACCTTAAATCGGCATATTCCCGCTCCATTTTTGATATATATTTGCAAACAAGGTTTCCCATGGAAGTGAATAAGAAAGACCTCTCCGAACGCGACATTGTCAGCAAGTTCATTTCGCCCAGCATTATCAATGCTGGGTGGAGTCTTGATACGCAAATTCGCGAAGAGGTCTCGTTCACAGACAGTCGAATTTTTGTGAAGGGCAAGACCGTCGTGCGCGGGCAAAAGAAGCGTGCGGATATCATTCTCTATTACAAGCCGAACATGCCGATTGCCGTGGTAGAGGCGAAGGACAACAAGCATTACGTTAGCGATGGCGTAGAGACGAACTATCCCGCCTCTTTCCGCACCACAGAAAGTGCAGACCTTTTCTTACTCCTGATGATGCGTTACCTCAAGGACGGTGGCCGCGCAGCAATCGTATTGCCCGATGGCTCGCTTACCGGTGACGGCGTGAAGGAACGCATCCGCAAAGAATTTTTGACGCAGTGCAATGTACACACCATCGTGCGACTGCCCAATTCCGTTTTCCAGCCCTACGCAAGCGTCGCGACCAACCTGCTCTTCTTTACCAAGGGCGAAAAGACCAAGGATGTCTGGTATTACGAGCACAAGGTGCCCGAAGGAATGAAGGCGTATTCCAAGACCAAGCCCATTCAGAAATCGGAATTCGAACCGCTCAAAAAATGGTGGAATAAACGCAAAAAATCCGATGTCGCCTGGAAAGTCTCGATAAAGGAACTCGAAGAGAACGGCTACAATCTCGACATCAAGAACCCCACCGTCCCCGAAGAAGAAACCGTATATACCACCGCCGAACTTATGCAGAAACTCCACGAATCCTTCAAGGCTAGCGAAGATTTGCTGAACGATTTAAGAAAGGGACTTTCTTATGGCAAATAAAAGAAATCCTATTGAAGTTTTGAACGATGAATATCGTGATTGGCTTCGTCAATTAAAGGCGAATATTCGGTCTGCTCAGATAAAAGCTTCCATTGCTGTAAATGAAGAAATGCTCATATTGTATTGGAATATTGGCAAAGATATCTCCAATAAAAAAATGGATGCGCAATATGGAAGCCGCTTTTTTGAAAAATTGAGTCGAGATTTGCGCTCTGATTTTCCAGATGCTCAGGGATTTTCAGAAACGAATTTAAAATATATGAAGCGTTTTTATCAGTTTTATACTGAAAAGATGTTGTTGCTTGCTCCAGATTCTATAATTCGTCACCAGCTTGGTGACGAATTGGAAAAAACGCTATTTGTCATTCCTTGGCGTCATCATGTGGAAATCTTTACGCGGTCCAAAAGCATAGAAGAAGCTCTGTTCTTTATAGAGAAAACCAAAGAAAATGGATGGAGCCGGGCTATGCTCGTAAACATGATGAAAACAAAGTTTTTCGAGACTCAAGGAAATACGGTAAATAATTTCTCGCTAACGATGCCGAAAAATGATAGTGAATGTGCAAGGCAAATCCTAAAAGATACATACAAGCTTGATTTTCTGACCTTGTATGAGGATTATGAAGAAAACGACTTGCACAAGGCTTTAGAAGAAAACCTCATAAAATTTTTGTTGGAACTGGGTACTGGTTTTGCTTTTGTGGGTAGTCATGTTCCATTTGTTGTCAATGGCGACGAATTTGAATGCGACATGCTGTTCTATAATCTTAAATTACGTCGTTATATTGTTGTTGAACTGAAAGTTGTCAAGTTTGAACCGGAGCTTGTAAGTAAACTCAATTTTTACTGTAATGCAGTAAATCATCTTATAAAAGATGATGTTGACAAGGATACTATAGGCCTTTTGATTTGTAGCGAAAAAAACGATTTAGTCGCTCAGTGGACCGTAGAAAACAGCCGTGAGCCTGTTGGTATTTCAACTTACGAACTGACAAATATTATTCCGGCAGTAAAAAATATTTTCCCGGAAACAAGCGAGATTGAAAATAAACTTGGCCCCATTTTGCACAGAAATAGACGGAATAAAAGAAAATAGGGTTGTGGGTACTGGATGGAATTCTCTGAATATTATGTGGCCTATTTTGATGTTTTAGGGTATAAAGAAGCCTTTAAAAAATCAAAGGATTTTTCTGCAAAGCTTATTGATGCAATTGAATTTTCAATTAAAATAATGAAAAAAATTGTATCAATTCATAATACCACCATATTAGGCGAATCAACCGAAAAAATACCTGAAATAGAATACAAAGTTTTTTCAGATAATGTTCTGATTTGTTATAAGGAAACGAAAGACGATTTATCAGCATTGTCTTTGGTGTCTTTTTTGCGATTGGTGGCTACCATACAACGTGTGTTTTTTGAGCGTCCTCATTTGATTGTTCGTGGAGGAATAACAAAGGGACCTCTATATTTGACAAAGGATTTTGTAGGCGGCAAAGCATTGATTGAAGCTGTAGAACTTGAAAATAATGCTGTTTATCCAAGGATAGTTGTTGATGATTGTATTCTTAATGAATTGAATTTATTTAAAATGAAAGACGAGCTTTCTAAAAGCGTTATGGAAGCATCGTGTTTAGATTTGCTTGTGAAGGATACTGATGGCAAATATTTTTTGAATTATATCATGTCTTATGACGCTTGGATAATATTCCCCAAAAACAGTTCGCAATTAGAGCCTGTAGGGAGTTTTGAAGAACTAGAACAAAATGTCAGAGAAGGGTGCCAACTCAAACCGATATACAACCCCGAATGTCTTAGAGAAGTTTTCGTTATTTTGAAAAAACACAAAGATTTTGTAGAAGAGAAGGTAATTGAATTTAGTCAATCATCAAATGATGGAACCGAAGAAGCGAAAAGGCTGAAAATTCTGAAGAAATATTTGTGGTTGGTCTCTTTCCATAATAAGATTTGTGACCATGTATTATACAAAATGCCCGAATTAAAGATTAATTTAAAATCGGAATTTAACGAACAGACTTTGGCTTTTGATGTGAGTGTGGATTGATATGAGCGAATGGAAGAAAGTAAAGATTGGTGAGTTTCTTACGGAACGAGAAGGTCGCTTTAAGCCTGACGATAAAAGGATTTCCAAATATCAGCGATTGGATAAAATCGACTTTTCTGGAAATATTCATTTATCAAACAAACCCACAAAAACAGATATGATTCTTGTTCAGCCGGGCGATTTGGTTATTTCAGGAATTAATGTTGCCAAGGGCGCGATTACGGTTTATCAAGGTGAAGAACCCGTTTGTGCAACGATTCATTATTCGTCCTATACCTTTGATAGTTCTAAAGTCGATTTAGGTTATTTCAAGTTTTTCGTAAAAAGTGCCGCTTTTATCGCTGCAATGCAAAAACAAGTTAAGGGAAGCATCAAGACAGAAATAAAGTCTAAACATTTGCTCGCCCTTGAAATATCAATTCCTGATTTACAAACGCAGAAAAAAATTGTCAAAGAAATTTCATCTCAACTAGATAAAACGGAACAGCTCTCGATTGAAATCGCTAAACAAAAATCCTACGCAAAACAACTCCGCCAGAACATCCTCCAAGAGGCAATAGAAGGAAAACTCACCGCAGATTGGCGTAAACAACACCCCGTCCAAAAAGGCAACCCCGACTACGACGCCGAAGCATTATTTGAGAAAATCCAAGCGGAAAAATCGGAAACCAAAAGTTCCAAAAAGACTGTTGCTCCCATCACAAAAGACGAAATCCCCTTTGAAATCCCAGCCGGCTGGAAATGGGTCAGACTCGGAGATATATCGCTATTTAGTTCCGCAGGAAAAAGTTTTAATTGCGAAAGTCGAGAAGCAATCGGTGATGAATGGGGCATTATTAAAACCAGCGCAATCACTTCCGGAGTCTTTGTTGAAAGTGAAAATAAGTTCTATTCTAAAAAGTGCAATAATGATGTTCAAACAAAAATTCAAATGGGAGATTTCTTGTTTTGTCGAGCAAGTGGATCAAAAGGGTTGGCAGGTCGTTCTTGTGTTGTAGAAAAGATTTCTTCAAATTTATTATTGAGTGACAAAAGTATACGAATAGAATTAGCTCAAGGAATTAGCAAATCACTAGTAAACATGCTCAATAATTCTCAATATGGAGAAAATTACAGACTTTCTTTAGGCACGAATAAAAGTACTTCAATGAACAATTTAACAAGAGAGCAAATTCTAAATTTTAGAATTCCTCTTCCACCAACTGCAGAACAAAAAGAAATCGTCGCCCGAGTAGAACAACACCTACAAACCATCACCCAACTCGAAACCCAAATCGCCACCCGCGAAACCACCACCAAACAACTCATGCAAAGCATCTTGAAAGACGCCTTCGGGGAGGGCATAGATGGATAACCATAATGCATCACCTCAAGCTTTAGGATATCTTTATCAGGTACAATGTGCTTTATTGTTCCTTTTAAATTCTGAAGATGAAGACATCAAGGTTTGTATTGAAAAATTTGACGACATCAGTTTTCATAAAGACCAAAATGTCATTGAACAACTTCAATTAAAATATCATTCAAAAGACGGGAATATTACAAATTCAAGTGTTGATTTTTGGCGAACTTTAAAAGTTTGGATAGATGCGATTAATGCTGACGTGACTTTATTAGATTCAACAAGATTTTATATAATAACAACAAATAGTATCGCAACTGATTCTGTGATTGAGAAAATCAAAAAAGTCAACAAGAATGGCGAAGATAAAGTTGATGAAATATATAATGAACTGAGGCAAATTGCAAATGATGGGTTAAAAAATTGCGATCAAAAATCTCAAAATCATAAGTTTTATTCTGCTTTTATCAATTTCCAAGAAAATCGAGCAAAATCATTAATTAAATCTATCGTTATAATTCCAGATTTTTACCAGCCTTCTGAAATAAATGCATGTATTTTAAGAAGGATTAAACCTTTTACATTGTCAAAAACGGAACACCATGTCTTTGAAACCCTTACAGGATGGTGGTACGGCAAAATGATTTTATGCTTGCAGAATCCACAGCCCACATTTATTTCTTTTAACGATTTACGATTGAAAATAAGTACTATTCTTTCTGATTTGAGCGAAAATACATTGCCAATCGACGTAACAGAAAAGGAGATTACCGCCTTGGCATCAGAAAGTAATGTTCAAAACATCCTAAAACAAATGCAGCTGATAAATGCAAAAAAATCAAAAATTAATAATGCCGTTCAAAGTTATTACAGGGCATATGCACAGCGGTCTAAATGGTTAAAGGATGCATTATTGTATTCAGACGAGTTAGATGAATATGATGAACGGTTAAATAGAGAATGGGAATTTCAATTTAATGAAATTACAGATGACTTAGAGGATGATAGTCCAGAAGAACAAAAAGTAGAAGCGGGAAAAGAATTGTATAAAAAGTTAATGGACAAAGATATTCCTATACGTTCTAATCTGAATGACAACACAATAAGTCGTGGCAGTCTTAATGGCTTATCAAATGAATTAAAAATTGGTTGGCATCCTGATTATAAAAAAAGAATATCGGGTATCGAGGAGTAACATGCGGTCTTGGGAAAATCGTTCAAAAGAAATTGCTTATCTATTAAATCCTGCATATTGCGGAAAAATTTTGTATTCTTCCATAAAAAAATACAATGAGACTTCTCAAAGAGGCAATTTCCCATTTGCGTTAATCTATTTAATTTTGCCTTTGATGCTTTATCCACAAGTGCCTGAAAAAATTAATGCAAAGTCACGTTTTTCTAAATTCGTGACAGACAATCCTGAACTTTTTATCAATTTTGGGAAAAGGGCGAGCAGTCTTACAACAATAACAAATGAAGCTATAGAATTTTTAATGTCTGGGAAATTGATTGTTTTTAATGATGATGCAACATTGAGTTGTTTTGAATCTTTAAAAATACCAAACGATGATTTGATAAAAAAGTCGAGTGCTTTAGGAAAAATGCTTGCAACGGCAGGATCAACTAATGTTATTTATTTGATGCTAGGAGTAAAACCATGATGCAGATAGAAGCTATTGTCATTTATGGTAAGAATGGGGAGAGACGAATTCTTCCTTTTAATCCAGGTAAAAATAATATTATATCAGGAGTCTCCAAAACAGGGAAATCAACTGTTGGTCAGATAATTGAGTATTGCTTCGGAAGCCGACAATGTGAAATCTCCGCTGGAGTTGTAAGAAAATATTCTGATTGGTTTGGAATGCTGTTAAAGCTCGATGAGGAAAAATGCTTTGTCGCACGAAAAAATCCCGATTTAGATAAAAAATATTGCAATACAATGTATTGTGAATTTTCAAAAAATGCTGAAATTCCACTTAAAGTAGATTGGGTTTCAAATATTGATAATGAAATTTTTGCCAAACTAATAACAACAAGATTGGGTATAGAAGAAAACATCCATTTTACTCCGTCTAATCAAACTCGTAATGATCTTGTTGCAAATATAAAGCATTCCTTGTTTTATTGCTTTCAATGTCAATATGAAATAGCTAGTCCAATAAATTTATTTCATAAAGAATCAGAAGAATTTGTAAAACAAGCCATCAAAGATACGATACCTTATTTCTTTGGTGCTGTTGACAAAAAACAAATAGATATAAAGCAAGAACTGCAAGAATTAAAGAGAAAGCTTCTTTTACTAGAACGTAAAGAAAGAGAAAAAATAACCATACAAGGCGGGAAGAAAAGAGCTCTGCAACTGTTAGAAGAAGCCATACAAGTTGGTCTTATCGATTCCTCTGCGTATGATTCTGATGCTGATATCGCTCATTTAATCAATGTATTAAGAAAAATAGAAAGTTCTGACATCACTCCTCTAGAGACTTTTTTGTCTGGAGAAGACAACTTGACGCATCTTCAAGTTACCTTAGAACAACAACGAGATAGGTTAAATGAACTGAAACATAAAATTGATGATGTAAAGCGTGTGTTGAAAGTTTCAGACGATTATAAAGATGCTCGGACGGAACAAAAAGAAAGGCTAGAATCAATTGGGTTGTTCCAAAAACTAACTTTTGCAGAAAATACATGCCCGTTCTGTTCTCAAAAGACTCCAGAACCTTTCCCCGCTTTTGAAAAACTAAAAAAATCTTTGGAAGAATTGTCTAGAAATTTAGATAATCTAAATACTAATACATCTTCGTTAAGAGCATATTTGGTTCAACTAAATGAAGAAAAAAGAAATTTAAAGGAAGAGATTGCCAAAAAGAAAAATGAAATAGAAGCAATACAAAATTCAATAGCTGATGCTGAAAAATATAAAGATTTATCTGTCAGAAGAGGAAAAATCATTGGAAGAATTAGCTTATGGCTAGAAAGTTACAAGGAAGAACCTGTTGTTGCTAATGATAAGGATGATTTGCTGAGACAGATAAAAGAGAAGGAAGATCTTTTGTCCGACGAAACTATTCGTGAGAGGATGGATTCTATATTCAACATAGTTTCTGGCTATATGACACAATGGGTTGACGAAATCGATCTCGAATACAAAGACAGTATATATCGATTTAGTCCTTATAGCGCAACTGTTTTTGTCGATACCATAAAAGAGGGAGCAATTCCTTTAAAAAACTTAGGTAGCGGCTCTAATTGGGTTGGAGTGCACTTGCTCGCTTATTTTGCGTTCCAGAAATATCTTATTGAAAAGAACAGGCCCGTTCCTAGTTTTATTCTTCTTGACCAACCTTCGCAGATTTATTTTCCTAACCAAAAAGATAAAACTGATTGGGAGGCCGTGAAGAAAATTTATGCATTTATAGAAAATCGTGTAAAAGAAATGAATGGAAAATTACAGATTATTGTTTTGGATCACGCAGATTTTCCAGAAGACTTTGATTTTAAAAACGCGACGATTGAACGTTGGGATGGGGAAAATAATGCTTTGATACCTTATGAATGGATTAATGAAGAGTAAAAATATATGCTAAATATAACGGGTCAAATAAAAGAAATTTTAGGCAAAGGCAACTTTTGGATTGTTAAAGAAGTTCAACTTGACAATCCAATATCAGTCAATGGTAAACTGTATAATAATGTAGCTTGTAAATTCTCTATTAAACATTTTCAAGAAGATATTGATCGAAATCTAAACATTTACCAGTCTCTAAAGAAAAGTAATGTGCCCACTTTAGAATTTGTGGAGAAGGGTTGTTTTGAAAATGAAAATTGCTTAATTGCTGAAAATCTCGCCAATCGAGAAGATGTTCTTTTCGTATCTCCAAATACGCTACGAAATAAACCGGACACGCGTTTGATTGCTTTACTTCACAAAAAAAATGATTATGTCCCATCAAAGATCGAAACATATTTATCCAACAGTAAAGTTAATGAAATAGTCAACTTCAATGATTTTTTGAATTGTTCAGAGAATCAGGTTCGTTTGCTTAGTAAAAAAAGTTTGGGTTTGTGTGAAGATGCTCTCTTTTTTGGAGTTGATAAGAAAACTAGGAGTAAACTAACGGATTGGCTTATTGCTGATTTTGATTGTATCGAAATAGATTGTGTTGATGAGGAAGATGATATAAATCCCTTCAATGGGAATATGCAAGTTTTTTTGAATGCTTTATATGAATTTGTGCATCTTTTTGTTATAGAAAAGAAGCAAGTAAAATATTTAGATATAATTTCAGAATGGCATGAAAAGTATCAAACAAATTTATCGTAAGCTTCACTGTTTTTATATCCAAGTTCACAATTCCAAAGAATGTGTTTATCATCGGCATGATGAATACGGCCGATAGAAGTTTGGCGATTTTGGACTATGCCTTGCGTCGCCGTTTTGCGTTTTACGAAATCAAGCCCGCCTTTGAATCTAGAGGTTTCAAAGAATATCAGGCGAGATTGGACAACCCCTTGTTCAATAAGCTTATTTCTTGTGTTAAGCGTCTGAATACTGTGATAAAAATGGATTCCTCATTAGGAAAAGGTTTTTGTATAGGGCATAGCTATTTTTGCGGTTTGACCCCAGAAGGAATCAGCGAAACAAGTTTGGATGCCATTATTGAATATGAGATTATCCCATTGTTAGAAGAATACTGGTTTGATGAACCCGATAATGTGAATAATTGGAGTGATCAACTGAGAAATTCAATAAGATGATTCCTGTAAAAAACATATATTACATGCTTTCGTATGCCTTCAAGATATTGAATGAAGGCTGTTACAAAAGCGTGTCAACGGAATCTTTTGAAAACGCATCGGATTTATTTGCGGCTATTTTGATTAAGGGCGTTTCCAGCCTTTTGAGCCGTGGCTTGAGTCGAAGTTACATAGGTGTACAGGATTCTATTTTGAGCGTGAAGGGGAAAATAAACCTCTCGGCAACTATCAAGGAAAATGCCCTGATAAAAAGGGAAGTTGTCTGTGAATATGATGAATTTTCCCCGAATGAGTATCAGAATAAAATCCTGAAATCCACGATGATTCTTTTGCTGAAAGCAGATGTGTCTTTGGAGCGAAAGAAAAAGCTGAGAAAACTGCTATGCTTCTTCCGGGAGATAGACGAAATCGATGTTTATAAGATTAACTGGGATCTTAAGTTCAATCGGAATAATCTCCATTACAGGATGCTTCTCGGAATTTGTCAGTTAGTGGTGAAGGGGTTGCTTCAGACTCAATCGGATGGCTGTATGAAATTGCGGGATTACCTGGATGAACAACGCATGAGCCGATTGTATGAAAAATTCGTGCTTGAGTTTTACAGAAGGGAATATCCTGGATTGAAAGTTTCCGCCTCCGAAATTCAGTGGGCTTTGGACGACGATTTTGACGATCGGCTCCCGACCATGAAAACGGACATCATGCTGCAACTAGATGAATCCGTGCTGATTATTGATACTAAATGGTATAGTTCCGTCACACAGTCGAAATTTGATTCGCATACGTGGCATTCTGCGAATATGTACCAGATTTTTACGTATGTGAAGAATAAAGAAACCGAACTTCAAGGCAAGCCGCATAAGGTTTCGGGAATGCTTCTGTATGCGAAAACAGACGAACAAATTCAACCAAACCATGATTACATGATGAGCGGGAATAAAATAAGCGTGAAGAGCCTGGACTTGAATGTAGATTTTACTCAGATCAAGGCTTGCCTTAATGACATCGCTCGTGAGTTTATACGAGGATAAAAAATAGAGACGTAGTCTTTTATTTCTCGAGGAAATATCTAAAAATCCAAATGTTACGCAAGCAGAATTGGCTTCTATACTTAAATATCAGCGTTCGTCGGTTAGCGAAAGTATGTCAAAATTACAGGCTTTAGGCATATTAAAGCGAGTTGGTAGTAAAAAGACTGGCCATTGGGAAATCGTCAAAGAAGATTATTAACGTGAAGAACAGATATTCTTCCAATAATCTTGTTTTAAATCTTGATCCTAATCTTCTTTTGCTTGTAAATCGATTGTCCGCCGTTGCAGATATAGGCGACCGTGCAGACGATGAAGAATGCGGGGAGGCAATTGAATCCGAAAATTTCGCCTGCGATGAGGATGGGGGCCCAGAGTGTATTGCTTGCGCTTGCGAACACGGCGGCAAAGCCGAGTGCTGCGGCGAGGGCAACGGGCATCCCGAACATCCCTGCAACGAATACGCCAAACGTAGCGCCGATGGCGAAAAGCGGGGTGACGACACCGCCAATGAATCCTGCGGAGAGTGTAAGAATTGTGAGAGCGAATTTCAGAATCCAGTCGTACCCGGCGACGTTCCCAATCAAGTCTGCATTCCCGGCGATTCCAAAGCACATTTCCAACAAGTTTGTTCCAAGTCCTGCGTAGCGTCCCTGGAAGAACACGAGTAAAAGTGCACTTAGACCCACACCCATAATGGCGATTCGCTTAATGCTGTTTGGGAATTTCTTTGCGAAAAAGTTTTGCGAAAGTCCAAGCAACTTTGCAAAACCGCCACCGACAATTCCGAAGAGCACTCCCATCAGCGCAAGCTTCACGAGGAACTTGCCGTCGAGCGCGCCTTCGTTTGTGAACACGTTTGCCGAGAATCCGCTTGCATCAAGAAGCGAATTCAAGTCCACGCTGAACTTGTGGAATCCGAGCATGCTTGAAACTTTGCAGGCCGTGAATGCGGCAGCGGCAGCGGGCAACAATGCGCCAAGTTCCAAGTGTCCGACGAGCAGAACTTCCAATGCGAATGCTGTAGCTGCCATCGGGGCCTGGAAAATTCCTGCAAAGCCTGCGGCAAGCCCTGTCACGAGCATAATGTGTGTTGCGTTTTCGAACGGCAACTTCTTACTTATGTTATACGAGAGTGCGGAGCCGATTTGCATGGCGGCACCTTCGCGGCCTGCGCTTCCGCCGAAGAGCTGTGTCAGCCAAGTGCTCACTGCTGCCATCGGGATAGAAACGAGCGGGAAATCGGATTCCTTGTTGAGTCCTACGGCGAAAACCTGGTCCATGCCGCGTTCCGTCCAGCGTCCCCATTTCTTATAAGCGAATACGATGGCAGCACCGCCGATGGCGAGGGCGGGGATGAAGTACAGCGGGTTTGCGTCGCGGATTGCAGAAAGCTTGTCGCTGATATCGCCGAAGCATGCGGTGAGTGCGCCAATGACTGCGCCGAGTACAATCCCGAGCAGCACGAATGTCGGTGTTGCAAACCACTTGAGTAACTTTTCCTTAACGCGAGCCTTTGCCATCTTCATCATTTGTTCTTTCATCTCGGGGCTGAACTGATTGAACTGTTGGCTCGCCTTGCTGAAGTCGCTGAAATTCATGTAAAATCCTTTTTATGCAACTAAAATTTTTCACAAAAAATAGTAAAACGGAACGCCTTGTTCCGCTTTTTTGCGTGTTGTCAAATGCTCAATCCTTTTACAACGTGAAATTAAAAAAAGAGGCTTTTGCAACGTGCCTAAATATATACTTAACTCAAGGATTGGATTGGTGTGGCGCTCAAAATGAATCGCTCAATTCTAAGGGATCAGACATGAAAAAAATCTTTTCTGGTGTAGCGTTATTTGGGATTAGTTTTGGTTTGGTTTTATCCGCTTGCGGTGATTCTAACGATTCTTCGTTTAGTCCTGCAGCTCCGGGAATTGGTGAAATTAGCTCCGATTCCAATGACGGTCAATTGGGCGGTTGGTCCAGTTCGGCTGGCGTCCCGGGACTTTCTTCAGCTGGCATTCCGGGAGGTTCCTCCGCGGGTGTTCCGGGAATGTCGTCTCCTGTTGCGCAGTCATCTTCCTCGGCTTTAGTTCCCTCTTCTAGTGCTCAGGATCCGCCGGCTTCGAGCGCTGCTACTGTTATTCCGCATTTCGAAGGGAATAGCCCGGTGTTCTTCTCGGAAGTTTCTCCGACAAATGCAAATCTCAAGGACAATGACGGTAACGATCCGGGATGGGTCGAATTTTACAACTCGTCCGATGCTCCGGTGAGTTTGAAGGGCTATTCGCTTACGGATGATTTGTCTAATCCTAGTCGTTGGTTTTTTGGTAACGCAACAATTCCAGCCAAGAGCTACATGATCGTTTTCCTTTCGGGCAAGAATTATCCTGACTATGTCTTGCCTTCTGATTCGCTTAATATGATGAGCTCGGATTGCAGTTCTGAATCTGCTGCGGGTGGCATGGGCGGATTCAATTTCCCCGGCATGGGTGGTGGCATGGGCGGTGATTGGGGCGGCGGCATGGGTGGCTATCCTGGTGGCGGGTCTTCTGGTAGCAATGTCGATAATTTGCAAGGCAAGTCAACGCTCTGCTTTAACGAAAATGGCGCTATTCAGATTGGTGCTGTAATGAAAGTGGCTCAGGGCGGGGATTATTCGCGTGTGGTTGTCAAAACCAATAATGCATCTAGCCTTAGCAAGGTCAACCAGCTTGTTGTGCGTGGCTTTATCACCAAAAATCATAAAATCCGTGTGAACTTTAAGGAAGGTGAATCGCTTAGCAATTGGAGCGGCAAGAATCTTCGCGGTACGGGCGATTTGTCATCGGTGTTCTATGTTCGTCTAGACGATAATGCAAAGGATCTCAAACGGAACAACGTAACGGCGACAACATTTGCTACTGAAACTCAGGGCAGTGAATCGACGACCATCCAGATTACATCGTATATTGCCCGCAATCGCGGACATGAACCGCATGCATCGTTCAAGGTGGACAAGGACGGCGGTGCTCTGTACTTTATAAATGCCGAAGGCGCTATGCTTGACTCCGTTCGTTTTGGCGCTGTTCCGACGACCGCTTCCTGGTCACGTGATGGAGCTGGCAAGTGGGGGCTTGCAACGCCGTCGCCTTACGGTAATACGATCGGTGAGGTCTTTGCCGAACAGGTTCAAGTTGCTGAAGTGAACATTCCGCCTTCTGGATTCTACACGTCTGCGGTGACGGCTACATTCCCGGCGGGCACACGTTGCGAACAGGGCGGTACTGAACCGACAACAAACTCTCCGGTGGTGCAGACTACGGTGACGATTAGTGCTACGACGGTCTTGCGTTGCCGAGCTTATGCCGGCGGCTCCTACCCGAGTGAAGAAATTATTCGTACTTATGTTTTCGAAAAGCAGCCTTCACTTGCATCGATTTTTGTGACGACAGATCCGCTCTCCATGTTCAGTCCGGATTCCGGCCTTTATATGACGGGTAATGGCGCTGCCATGATGGATCCGAAGAAGGGGGCGAACTTCTGGAGTAACCGTGAACTCCCGGTCTATGTGGAAATGTTTGAACCTGGCAAACCGCAGGCACCCGCGTTTGGCGTGATGGGCGACTACAAGATTTCTGGACAGTACAGCCGTGCTAAAGAGAAGAAATCGTTTGCCGTGACTTTGCGCGAAGAATATGGTGAAAAGCGCCTCAAATACACGCTCTTCCCGGATCATCCGGAACTTAAGAAGTTCAAGGCGTTCTCGCTCAGAAACTTTGGTAACAATTCCGGTGACGATTACGTACGTGATCGCTTGGGAACGTCAATGACGGAAGGACTTGGCGTGGATTACCAGCGTGGCCGTTATGTTATTGTGTATTACAATGGCAAGTATTATGGCATCCACGATTTGCGCGAACGCAATAATGAATATTATTATGAAACCAAGTATGGATACGACCCGAACGATATCGACCTTCTCGCAACAACATCAAGCGGTACGGATGAAGCGAGTGTAGGTTCTTCTGCCGATTATAAGTCTATGCTGGAATGGCTGCAGAGCAACGACTTGAAATCGGATGCGAACTACAAGAAAATTGCAGACCAGGTTGATGTTGACAACTACATGAATTACATGCAAGCTGAAATGTTCTTGAACAATAGCGACTGGCCGCACAACAACATGAAAAAGTGGCGTGTTGCAAGCCAGAAGACGAAATGGAAATGGTTCTTGTACGATACGGACTTTGGTTTTGGCGTGTCTTACAATACTCAGACTGGAAACGTGTTCAGTTATGTGACAAACCGCAGTGGAACGAGTGGCATGGGCATGGGTATTGGCTTCGGTGGCGGTATGGGCGGTGGTCAGCAGACTGGCGGCGCTATTTCCGAACACACGATTCTCATGATTCGCTTGCTCGAAAATGAATCGTTCAAGAATGCGTTTATCAACCGATTCTGCGTACTGTTGTCCATGAACTTCTCGGCGGACAGGCTTCTCAAGCGCATCAACGATTTGCAGTCTCAGGTGGAATCTGAAATGGCCCGCGACCAGGAATTCTGGGGCTATAATGCTTCTAGCATGAGCAACAACTTGGCGACCGTGAAGAGCTTTGCTCAGTCTCGTCAGGCGACAATTCGTGAACAGATGGAATCGTATTTTACGCTTTCGTCTCCGGCGGAAATGACGCTTAGCTCGCAGGGATCAGGAACGATTCTCGTGGATGGCCTCCAGCTGGACAAGTCTTCAATGACAGTCTCGTTCTACAGGGATGTTCCTGTCACGCTTACGGCTCAGGCGAATTCTGGAAGTACGTTCACGGGCTGGAGCGATGGCGTTACGGATGCAACCCGCAAGGTGAACCCGGGTGAAGTCACGTCTGTTACTGCCGTGTTCAGGTAGTTTTACTCAACTGAAATCCAAAAACAAAACAGCTAAACGGGAAACCGTTTAGCTGTTTTTGTTTGTAAAGTTGCGCGCTGTTTAATCCGCGCGATTCGCGCATTCCGCGCGTTTGCGTTTTAGCCCAGCATTTCTGTGGTGCTGAGAGTCTTGAAGTTCTTTTCTTCCAAGACCTTGAGCGCCTTATCCGTATCGCTGAAGCGAAGAATCATGACGTTTGTTGCTGTCGAGCATTCGGACGGGTAGGCGTACATGTAGTCAATCTGCAAGTCGCCGAGAACGTCGAGAAGGTCTGCAAGACCGCCGACCTTATCTGCAACAGGGCATGCGACAACGTCAGTGACGGTTGCGCTGAGGCCAGCCTTGGCAAGCACATTGACAGCCTTTTCGGAATCGTTCACAATCAGGCGGATAAGGCCGAATTCGCCGGAATCGGCGAGCGTGAGCGAGAGGAGGTTGATGCCTGCATCAGCGAGCGAGCGGCAAACAGCCTGGAGGCGACCCGGGCGGTTCGACACGAAAACTGAAACCTGTGGAATTTTCATTTTTTTTCTCCTTCTTAAATCTTCTTTCTGTTGTCGATGACGCGCTTGGCCTTGCCTTCGCTACGCGGCAGAGAATCCGGTTCGCAGAGCGTGACAATCACGGAGATGCCGAGAATCTGTTCGATGGAGTGCTTGAACTTCTTGGAGAGCTGTTCCATATCGCTCATGGAGTCGCTCACCATGTCGCGAGAAACTTCAACCTTGACTTCGAGCGTGTCCATGTTGTTCTTGGTATCGAGTACAATCTGGTAGTGCGGCAAAGCCTTTTCGGCGCGGAGGAGAGCCGTTTCGATCTGGCTCGGGAACACGTTCACGCCACGCATGATGATCATGTCGTCGCTGCGGCGGCCAATGCGGCGGATACGGCGGATAGTACGGCCGCACTTGCACTTGGTCTTTTCGATAGCGGTGATGTCGCGGGTACGGTAGCGGAGGATCGGCATAGCGCGCTTGCTGAGCGTACTGATGACGAGTTCGCCTTCTTCGCCGTCCGGAAGCGGTTCGAGCGTTTCCGGGTCCACGATTTCGGGGTAGAAGTGGTCTTCGAAAATGTGGATGCCGTCGCGGCATTCGCATTCGCAACCCACGCCCGGGCCGACAATTTCAGAAAGACCGTAAATGTCGTAAGCCTTGATGCCCGTCTTTTCTTCGATGTAGTCGCGCATGCCGTCGCTCCACGGTTCTGCACCGAAGATGCCGCGCTTCACGTTCAACTTGGAAATATCGACGCCCATCTTTTCGGCAACGTCAATGATGCGGACAAAGTAGCTCGGGGTGCCACCGACTGCGGTCACGCCGAAGTCCTTCATGAGCATCACCTGGCGTTCGGTATTGCCGCCGCTAATCGGCACGACTGTTGCGCCGAGGGCTTCGAAACCGCCGTGAATGCCAAGGCCGCCAGTGAAGAGGCCGTAGCCGTAGAAGTTCTGCACAATGTCCGTGCTGCGGAAACCGCAGGCGAGGAGGCCACGCTTCACGACCTGTGCCCAGACTTCCATGTCTTCCTTGGTGTAACCGACAACGATCGGCTTACCGGTGGTGCCGGAGCTTGCGTGCAGGCGCACGACTTCGCTCATGTCCACGGCAAAGAGACCGTATGGATAGGTATCGCGCAAGTCCTTCTTCATGGAGAACGGAATCTTTACGATATCCTTTAAAGTCTTGATGTCTTCGGGCTTGACGCCCTTTTCGACCATGCGTTCGTGGAACAGCGGGACCTTCTCGTAGGCGAGCTTCACGGTTGCACGCAAACGCTGCAACTGCAATTCGCGTAATTTTTCTTCGGGCATAAAATCAAGCGCCATTTCGGGCAAGATTTTGTTTTCTTCGTCGTTCCAGGCTGTAGATCGCATAGTATCCTTCAATAGAGGGTGTAGGTTAAAATTTTTCGCCTTAAATATATATAATGCACTTGCGTTGCGTTTAATTTAGGAGCGTTTCTTTTTCTTTGCGAAAAGCGGCGCAATCCCTAGCCCATATATATGGGGTCCCCTTTGCGCATGGCGTAACACTTTCAGAAAGTGTAAAAATCGGGACTATATAACCCTTATTCCTTTATTGCCGTTTATTCGTCGGCTGTAAGCCTGTTTTTAAAAAACTCGTGTGGGCGGGGGAATGTAATTTTTGTATTTTTGGGCAGAAAATTTAAATAAACTGCTTATATAGGTAGGTCTATTCTGCGTTCTCGTTCGCTTTTATTTGTTCTTGCTTTGGTTGGTATGTCGAATGCCCAGCTGTTGGACATGTCGCAGATTTCCGACAAGTATATGGTTGAGAATAAGATCAACAAGATTCGTGTCGAAGGAACTCATCACATGGACGATCGTTCGGTTCTCGGGCGTATCGGTATCCGCACTGGGCAGAGCTATTCTCCGACGTCGCTTTCTGAGAAAGTTCAGAATTCGGTGAGTACGCTTTACGCTTCTGGGCTTTTTGATGATGTGACCGCCTGGGTGGATTACGTTGGTGACGATGGATCTTACGTGGACTTGGTGTTCAAGGTCAAGGAACTCCCGGCTCTTGACACTGCCATTTTGGATGGTTGCGATGAAGTTTCCGAAGACGATCTCCGCCTGAAAATCCACATGGTTACAGGTCAGGTCTATAGCAAGGCGCAGTTGGAACGTACGCGTCAGGCCATGCTCGACCATTACCGCTCCGAAGGGTTCCTCCTTGCCGAAGTTGGCTACCGCGAAGAACCGGTAGACGAATATCAGAACAAGGTGACCTTTGTGATTCGCGAAGGCAACAAGGTGCGTATCCGCGGTGTTGAAGTGAAGGGCAATGATCACGTGCCGGTCGAAGAAATCACGGACCACATGCTTTCGAAGGAAAACCAGTGGTGGGGCGGCGGCGAATTCAAGGAAAACGTCTTTGAAGCCGACCGCGATACCGTGCTTAATGTATTCCGTCATTTCGGTTTCTTGGATGCAGAACTCAATGATTACCGTGCCGAATACTTGCCGGATTCAACGTGCCTGTTCTACCTTGGACGCATGGTGCCAGTTGGAGAAAAGTTGGCTCCGCTTTACACGCAGTTGAACGAGGCTATGTCCGATTCGACGAACCCGCTTTACAAGATGGCGGGCAAGCCGACGATGGAAGTGACGCACTATTACAGAAACATGCGCAAGGCATCTGACAAGTATCCGCTTGCAAGACGCTTGCCTCAAGTCAAGGACGAGGAAGACGCCTGGAAGCTCCTGAATGACATTATCCGTTACGAGAGTGCCCGCAAGGAATGGATCGACTTGGTGTCGGACCGCAAGTGGAATAACCCAAAGATTGACTCCCTCCTCAAAATCAAGAAGCGCTCCGCTTACGAAAGCAAGCTCCTCGTGCGCTACATGATCGAGGACATGATCCCTGCGCTTTATAAGTATGATAACATCAAGACTTCTAGCGATATTATCGTTCACATCGACGTTACTGAAGGCCGTCGCTACTACATGGGTGGACTCCACTTTACAGGTAACGAAGTCCAGAGCGATATGATGCTCAATTACGTCTTCCGCCTAGATAGCGGAGCAGTGTTCGACCAGTATCTTTACGAAGCATCCCGCAAGGCTTTGCTCGATTCTTACCGTGAAGATGGCTACCTCTTTGCACAGTTCGATGAAGAAAGAACTTTTGAAAACGATTCCATCGTAAACCTCACCTACAAGATGAATGAGGGATTGCCGGCCCAGATCCACAAGGTGCATGTGCGTGGCAATACCAAGACAAACGAAAAGGTGATCCGCCGCGAAGTGCGCCTGTATCCGGGCGATACGTACCGCCAGTCTGCATTGGAACGCAGCTTCCGCGATATCATGCAGCTCAACTACTTCGACATGGTCGTGCCTGATATCAAGGTCGTTGGCGAACAGGAAGTGGACCTCGAATTCGCCGTGCAGGAAAAGCAGGCGGGTACTGGTCAGTTCAGCTTGGGCGTTTCTTATAGCGAAAGCGACGGCTTTGTGGGTACGGCAAGCGTGTCTATCCCGAACTGCTGCATGGGTGATGGCCAGCAGGCTGCTTTGAATCTCGAATACGGTGCTGACAAGAAGAGTGCAACAATCAGCTTTACTGAACCGTGGTTCCTCGACAAGCCGATTACGCTTGGTGCAAGCCTCAGCTACACTTGGTGGAACATGGAAAAGTATGATGATCCGGATATTACCCGTTACGGTGGTAGCATCTTTGCTGGTAAGCGTCTCAAGTGGCCGGATGACTACTTCTATGGACAAGTAGGGTATAGCTGGCTCATGAACGATCAGGGACCGAACATCAAGGATAGCTATGTGGTCTATACGGGTAAGGAATCTGCGTTCAACTTCCGCATCCAGCGTGACGACAAGAACCTGCCGCAGTTCCCGACGGATGGTTCCCGCTATGTGCTCGACGTGCAGTGGGCAAATGCCGCCTTTGGCAGTGACTTTGAATTCGTGAAGGCCGATCTCTCCATCAAGTGGTGGTTCCCGCTCTTCCGCGACCGCTTGACGATTGCCCTTACAAACGAATACGGTGTAATCTTTGGCGACAAGTTGCAGCACCGCACTCTGTATAGAATGGGTGGTGTGCTTGGCTATGATGGCATGCTCCGTGGCTATGGTGCAGGCTCTATCGGTAACAGCCGCCTGGGACGCAGCTACCAGTACGTTGGTGCTGAACTCCAGCTTGGCCTTGTCCCGCAGACATTCTACCTCTTGCCGTTCTTCTTTGATGCGGGTAACGTGTTCGGTGAACGTATCGATACGAATAACCGAATTGATAAGCCAAAGAAAAATCCGTTTAGTGAATGGGATCCGACGAAACTCAAGAAGGACATTGGCTTTGGTTTCCGTGTCGTAGTCCCGATGCTTGGCATTATCGGCTTCGATTTTGCATGGCCGCTCGATCCGGGTGAAGCTTACGATGGTACGCAGTACTCCAAGGTCGGCGATATGGAATTCAACTTTGTCATTGGTCAGGCTTTCTAACCTGATTGGAGGTGCTCTATGATTCGCAAGTTGATCGTTTTGTTTTCGGTAGTCTTTGCATGTGCAAGCTTTGCCGAGGATGGTCTTCGCATTGCCCATGTGGATTCAAAGATTATCTTTGACGGATACAAGGGCACCAGGAAGGCTCAGGAAGAATATGACCGTCAGGTGGCTAAGTGGGAACAGCAAGCGAACCTCTTGCAGAAGGAACTCGCTGCCATCAAGGAAAAGCTCGATAAGCAGGTCCTGATGCTTTCGGACGAAAAGAAACGCGAACTTGAAGCCGAATACAACAAGAAGGACACGGAACTCAAGTCGTTCATCGACCGCGTCTATGGCCGTAACGGAGAACTCATTACTGAAAACGAAAAGGTGAGTGCCCCGATTATCCAGCTCATCCGCAAGGCTGTGAACGAAATCGCGCTCCAGGAAGGCTATGACATGGTCATTGACCGTGCCACCGGCGCCGTCCTCTTCTGGAAAAAGGAAAACGACCTGACGAACAAGGTTCTGAACTACCTGAACAATAGATAGTTGCTGGAAGCGTCATCCTGAGCGAATGCATGATGCTCCGTCATCCTGAGGACTGTAAGGACGAAGGATCTAGTTAAATTTAATAGTGAATGTCCCGCAGTTTAGAATGCTGCGGGATTTTTTATTGCCTCATGTAATCGCAGATGGCGTCTACGAATTGCTGCCCGAATTTTCGGATTTTCATTTCGCCAAAGCCGAATACGTCTTGCAGCTCGTTTATGGAAATGGGCGCCTTGTAGGCGAGGTCTTTTAACGTACGGTCAGAAAGTACGACGTAGGCGGGCCAGTTGTTTTCATCGGCGATTTGCCTGCGGACTTTTCGCAGAGCTTCGAATAGGGAATTGTCTTCGTCGGAGTCTGAAGAGCGCGCGTAGGTTGTGCGTGTACTGCCGGCAGAAGTGCGCGAAAATGCCGCGCGACTGAATGATGTGCGGCTGCTTCTCGGCTTTGCGTCTTCTTTGGCTTCTATTTTTGCGGCGATGGCTAATTCTGCCGTTTTCTTCCCGAAGAGGACTTCGTTACCGCTCTCGGTGATTTTAAGGTGGTTGTTCTCGTTGTACGCGATTTCGATGTAGCCGAGTTGCAGCATTTGCAAAAGGTAATCGTGCCAATGCTTTAGCGTTGTCTTGCTGCCGACACCGAAAGTCTTGAGCTTGTCGTAACCCTTCTGGACAATCTCGTCGCTGAGCGTTCCCTTGAGGATGTCGGCGGTCATTGAAAAGCCGATATGCTCGCCGGTACGTTTTATGGCCGAGAGCGCCTTTTGCACGAGAATCGTGCCGTTGAAACGCTGTGGCGGGTGCTTGCAAATGTCGCAATTCCCGCAGTTGCTATTGTTGTTTTCGCCGAAGTAGTTGAGCAAAATGCGACGACGGCAAACCTGCGATTCGGCGTATTCCTGCATGCGGTCGAGCTTCTCGGAGTTGATGTCACGTTGGCCGCTTTCGTTTACAAATTTGCGGAGCGTGATGATATCCTGGAAATTGTAGAACAGCACCGTTTCGGAGGGGAGGCCGTCGCGGCCCGCGCGCCCAATCTCTTGATAAAAACTCTCGATGCTCTTGGGGAGATTGTAATGGATAACGTAACGGACGTTGCTTTTGTCGATGCCCATGCCAAAAGCGATTGTCGCGCACACGACATCGACATTGTCGTTGATGAAATCCTCTTGCACATTGTTGCGTTCTTCGGCGGTTAGCCCCGCATGGTAAGCTTTCGCGTAAACGCCAGCGTTGATGAGATCTTCGGCGACTTTCTCGGTGCTCTTGCGCGAAAGGCAATAGATGATTCCCGATTCGTGCTTGTGCTTTGAAATGATGGACAAAATGGCTTTCAGCTTTTCGGAAGCGGAATAACCGCGCCGCACATCGAGACTCAGATTCGGACGGTCGAACGAACTCACGAAAAGTCTAAAGTCGCGCAGGTTCAGCTGCCGGACAATATCTTCTTTTGTGAGCTTGTCTGCCGTTGCCGTCAGCGCCATAATTGTTGCGCTCGGGAACGCTTGGTGTAGCATGCCGAGCTGCGTGTATTCTGGACGGAAGTCGTGTCCCCATTGCGAAATGCAGTGCGCCTCGTCAATAGCGAACAGCGAAACGCTCAAGTGCTGTTGCATCCACGGAATTTCTCGCTGCAAACGCTCCGGCGAGATGTATAGAATCTTGGTTTGGCCCGCTTTACAACGCTGCCGGATGGCCGCGTTTTCACCTTCTTCGTTGTTGCTGTTCAGTGCATCTGCACCAATGCCATTTGCATTCAGCGCATCCACCTGGTCTTTCATCAGTGAAATCAACGGCGAAATAACGACCGTGATGCCTTTGAACAGCAAGGCTGGAATCTGGTAGCAAATGGACTTTCCGCCGCCAGTCGGCATCAGCACGAGCGCATCTTTCCGCGATACGACATGCTCGATGATTTCCTGTTGCATGGGGCGGAATGCATCGTAGCCAAAAACTGATTTTAAAATTTCGTGAGCGGTGGGCATTATTTTGAAATGGGTCTAAGAATTGTTTTCTACACGTAATACATTTTTCATTTTTTTATAATGGTCCTGAATTTCGTTTACTCCATTCTTGTCCATTAACAGTTTGCCTTCGTCCCATTCGGTATAAGCCATCATGATTCGTTGCTTGATACTGTCAAGATTTTCGCTTTGCTCATAATGTTCTTTTTTGGCGAGAGGCATATAATTGCTCAATCGAGAATTCTTTGAATTGCTGATTAGGCAAAGGTTGCCAAAGCAATCAAGATTGTCTTTACTGATTTTGTAATCGTTACCTTCAATGGGGTTTTGCGGATAATAGTGTTCCACAGAACTTCTGAATGTGAATTCAAATGAGGCTATTCTTGAATCATTTCTTAATTTTTCATTGTCACCGATAACATCAAATGCTGATTTTGTGGTCCTGAAATTTTGCCAAAGCAAATAATCCAGATAGTTGAAAATGAAGTTTTCTACAGCTGTTCCTGCGTTTAATGCATCTATGTATAATTGATTATTGTCAATGTTTTGAACATTGCAGGAATTTTTATAAATAATTTCAAAGTAATCTAGTGGTGATTTTGACAGGAAACGATCTCGTAAGAACGCTTCAGCCATCTTTTCCAAATATTCTTTGTAGGCTTGTGCTGTAATCGGTTCTGACTGTTCAAAACACCATTTTAAAGCGCCGTTTAGCCAGTGCTTATACACAAGAGTTGGCGTGGAAACGTGGAACATCGAAAGTAACATTATGATTTCGCGATTTTCTTCGCTTTCAATATCGGGATTTGATGTATCGCTAAATGTTCCGACATATGAATAAGAACGTTTTTTGTCTTCGGAATGAGCTCTTTTTTTGCTTTCGTAAATACGAACGCGCTTTAAGCTCCATCGATCGCTTCCACCGACAAATTCACGTTTGATAATGTACTTGTCGTAAAGGTATTTCATTTTCAGAAGGTTATAGCCGAACTCTTTGACAAACTGTTGATTTGCCTCAGGGTTGTCTGATTTTACGTAAGGCTTGAACAAATCGAGCAAACGCTTGTCGTCTAGAGGAATGTCTGTTTTTGTTTGAATGCGTAAAACATGAAGCAGAAAATTTGAGAAATTGATAACGGTGTTAAAACGGACGTTTGTATCTTCGTTATCTTCTTCTTTTACGCTGATATTGGCGTCATTTTTTGCAATGGCTTCGAGACTTTCTTCGCTTTCACTTTCTTCATTTGAGTTGTGAAGATTCTCGTAAACATGCTCAGGGTTGTTGTCTAGAACATCCCATAGGTTTCCGTCTTTTTCATTGCCTCCGAAAATAGCGTTGCGCTCGTTTTTAGAAAAGCCATATTGAATATAGCGTTCCATATTGGCCGCTGCTTCCCAAATTTTATTGAAGGCTACGCGGTCTTTCACATTGAGGCTTTTTAAACATTGAGCCTTGAGAACTTCGTGCTTTTCAAGCTGTTCTCCACGGCTGTTCATGATTTCAAAATAATGGTTCAAGTCAGTATCGCGTGGAACTGGAACTCGTAAAATGTAGACTTGATTTGCTAAGTATTTAACAAAGTCCTTTTCTTTAAGATTCTTTTCTTTTAGAATTTGCGATAAGGCTTTTTCTGCATCACGATAACCTTGTATGATGTTCATGTTTGGGTTATCGTATGATTGCTTATCCAAATTAGAAAGAAGCTTTAGCGATTCTGTGGATCTTGGGCGACTTGCAAAAGACAATATATTCCCGCGGAACCAACCTAATTCATTATGGAACCAATCTAAATCTTTATTTTTATTGTATAAGAGATTTAGAATGATGCTTAATGTGGTTAGTCTTTGCTGGCCGTCTATTGTTTCATAAATGGTTTCGTAATCGTCCTTACGTTCGTAAACAATTAGTGTTCCGATGTAATAATTGCAATTACTTTTATCTTTTGCATAGTCCGCAATGTCTAAAATTAGCTGACGGATTTGAGGCTCTGTCCAAGCATAGTCTCGTTGATAAATTGGAATCTCGTAACGGATTTTTTCTTCTTCAAAAAGGGTCTTGATTGACAATGGTGTGAGATTGTTAGCCATTATAATAACCTAATGTTTTAAATTTCGCAATAATTTTTTCTTCTTTGGTTGCTTTGGTATCAGAAAGAGTGCCCAATTCTACATTTAAAATATCCTGTGGATTGTTTGCGTCTCGGATTATTTTAAACATCGCAATCTGTGAATGTCCCAAATTTAATGCGTAGTTGTCCATTGATTCAATGTCGACACTATGCAACTTTAATCGTAGTGTATAAGCCCAAATAAACAGTTTCTCTACAATGCGATCGATGTTTTTTTGACCGAATTTATCGATATAGTCAATTAGGGCGCAATAGAATAGATTGCGTACATAACGGTCTCCAGTCCTGTTATATCCATCATAATTATGTATAATGTTTAGAATTTCATGTGATCTGTTGCTTTCTATTTCTTCACGCATTTGGGCGTAATGGGATACATATTCGAAGAAACGTTTCCCATTGATGATTACCTGATCAATCTGAAATGGAAAATCGAATGATTCATGCAAAATTTTGGAATGGCAAGATGAATTGAATTCGTCAACGTAATAATGGGCGATTCGATAAAGTTTTGTGTATGGGAAGTCTTCTTCAAGATTTGGGCTGATGCCTTTGAATGTGTCTACATCGTCTTTCGTAAAGTACCGCGCTGATAGATCGCGACCCCAGTTTTTGATGCGATAAAGGTATTGTGAGAATAAACTGGACAACTCGCTGGGTTCCATGTTTTCCCATTTCTTTACGGCATTTAATCGCTCTTGTTCCGTAGAGGAATTGTTCATTTCGCGTAAGTGATAGGCTTTCAACAAATCGTGCGGTTCCAAATCCTTGCCGCGAGCATTTTGAGAATCGAAAAACTGGAATGCTTCTGAAACGTCGTCAATTACAATTTTCACGAATTGGCATTGATTAAAGAAGAATTTTAAGAAATCTGCTTTTTCTAAATCAGATTTTCTACGTTCCATAGCCTTGAAATTCTTCTGGATATTTTGCTTAGTAATAACATTGGAAAACTTAAGCGTTGATTGGGGCTTGAAACTATTGATGGAATCGCCTCGTAAGAATACATGTCTTTGCAGGTCGTTGTTTTCTTCGATAAGAGGTAATATTTTGATAGCGAGAAGAAATAATGTTATTGTTCTTTGCTGTCCATCGACAATATCAAGTTTTCCTTCTTCCTTGTTATTGTGGATGACGAGTGTTCCGATGCGGTAGGCGGATTTGTCAAGGTTATCGCGAATGTCGTCAATAAGCTGATTGACATTTTTTTCCGTCCATTTGTACGGACGCTGGTATTCAGGAATCCGCAAATTTGGAATGGCTAGTAATTGCTTGACTGAAATAATTTCTGGTTTTAAAATAGTTTCACTCATCGGGCGCCTGTATAAAAATCAGTTTTTCGTGTATTTACCGTCTTCGGTTCTTTGAATTTTTTCAAGATTCCATAGCCAAAGCAGGCGGAAAGAGGCTTGTGCGTTTGTTGTCCAGCCGACATTGTAGTTGTCAACGAAATAGTTAGATAAGTCTTTGTCTGAAATCGGTTCGCTAGAGTTTTCTATTAAGGACATGGCTTCTTCAATACCGAAAATTCGGTCTTTCATAATTTCAAAAACTTTTGCCTTAGATGGTGCTTTGAGTAATTCTTCTGCGGTACTTGTTAATTTGAATGATTTGTTTACTAGCTGAGCTAATCCAAGGTTGGCAAAAATATTTCTCATGTAGCTCGTTATGGTTTTATCACTGTTTACATTTTCAAAATGGTTTTTAAACCATTTTATTAGAGCTTCCTTTGATAAAGGTTTGTCCTTTAATGCGTTTAGGATGTCTAATAATGATTCGTAATAATGGTCTATTCCACCAGGCAGAGGCCAAATAGCTTTCTTTTTGGCCGTTTCTATTTGTGTGTCGCCGCTTTCGAGATTATCAAAATAGTCTTCATCGATAGAAATCAATTCCGTTGTTTTTGTTTTTATGCCGATATGGTATTTGATTAAAAGATCTAGAAGCATTTCTCCATTAACAAGAGATATAGGTACTTTGTTTTTTGCTGCGGCTTCTTCTTTTGCGGCCTTTGTGAAATCTGCTGTTGTAATGATTAATCCTCGTTGGTCTGTTTCTGCTGCTCCACGTAATTCTCTTACTACGCTATCACTAACATTGTTGGCGTAACGTTTTACTTGAACCGCTGTTTTTACATTTGTAAAACCGTAGACTGTTAGAACCGCTTTGACATCAATGCCCCCGTCTCCGGAGCGTTTTGTGACTTCGACATTTTCGTAGCCGAGTTTTTCAAGTAAATCACCAATCAGATGTTCAAAAATGAACGGATCTATATTAAGTAGGCGCTCTTGTAGTGCGCCAATTTGAGCTCTGTTATACTCTTGAATAATTTGCTCTGGGGCTTTTTCTTTATTTGATGATGTAGCCGCAGTGAAAATGCCTTTGCCTACTTTAACGAAAGGAGATTTGTCTCCATTTTTCTTTATATCTGTATAGATTTGGGCTCCCATTGTTGCTTCTGGTGTTTCACCAGATGTCTTAATGAGGTTTTGTTCTGTTGCCGCCTTGTAAATTTCAGAGACAGACATTGGATGTCTTGTTTCTTGGAGAATCTTGAGTGCTGCAGATTTGAAGGAAAGTAATGGCATATTTTTCTCTGCTTGATATTTTTTTTCAAATATACATCATGTTGCTGTCATAAAATTTCAAAAATCAAAAAATCTTTACAGCCCCAGTACCTTTCTCCTTTTCGAAATCTGTTTTCCGAGTTTTTCCATAATAATAGCTCCAATATCAACCATTAATTCAATACGAAATACATTGAAATCTGCAATGTCTACTAAGACTTCTCAATATTCGATACTTAGAGGGGACGTTTTTTGGGGGGGGCATGGAGAATCAAAAGCTCTTTTTCGCTATATTGGGTAGTGATTGGGTAGGATTGGGTAGTTTCTTGATCCTCAAAATCAGTTTTAAATTTTTGCTTATATTTGTTAATAGAGGTCCCTATGTCAAACATACTCCCTGATCCGATGACGGTCCACCCGATTGCGGGCTACGACAAGGAAATTTACGTGAAGCCGACGCTCAAAAATCCGCAGATTGTCGTGGGTGATTTCACTTACATTGCCGATAGCGATTTCGAAAGTCATGTGACGCATCTGTATCCGTGGAATGGTGATAAGTTGATTATCGGAAAGTTCAGCCAGATTGCTGCAGGCGTGGAGTTCGTGATGAATGGCGCGAACCATCAGATGAACGCGGTTTCGACTTTTCCGTTCTACACATTGCAAGGCTGGAATATGGAGCCTCCTGCCAAAGAAAATTTGCCGCTCAAGGGCGATACGGTGATTGGAAACGATGTGTGGATTGGGCAGAACGCTGTGATTTTGCCGGGTGTGCATATTGGCGATGGGGCAATCATCGGCGCGAATGCGGTTGTGGGGAGCGATGTGGATCCTTACACGATTGTGGTGGGGAATCCGGCGCAGTTTATACGAAATCGTTTCGATGAGGAATTGACGGCGCTTATGCTCGAGTGGAAATGGTGGGATAAGCCTGTCGAAGAGATCAATGCGCTGATTCCGATTCTCTCGAATCCGGACTTGGCTTTTGTCAAGGCGAAAATCGAGGAATACCTTGCGAATGCTTGAGTGGCGTTGTAGAGCGTGTGTTGTTGTGATTTATGAAAGGGTGTCTTGAAAATGAATATTTTTGATAAAGTAAGTGTATTTGATTTGAAAAAAGCAGGCTTAATAAATCTCGCTGTTGGCGGGATAAATGTGCTCATCCATATTTCTGTAATCGCGGGCTTGTTGCCTTATATGTGGGTGAATGGCGGCCGGACTGAAAGTTATGAAATGGCTTGTTCTATTTCTACTTCAAGTATTGTGGTGACCCTAATTGGCATGATTATAACGCTTGTGGGGGCGAAAATTATTCCTGTGAAATTCAATCGCTTTTGGGGAATTGCCTTTACGGTGTTTTTGGTGGCGATGCTGCCGCTTGCTTTTGTGGGGATTGTTCAGCAGTTTTTGGGAACTTTGTTTGAAAAATGCTTCTGTAGTATCCTTACGATTGCTGGGTTCTTGACATCTTTCCGAATTGCGTTTGAAAAGCGCTGGCCCCCAAAGAAAGGCTAAAAATATTTCTATATTGAATACAACGAAAAAAAGGAAAAATAACTGGATCCTTCACATTCGTTCAGGATGACTTCGTCCTGAAAAAACTTTTAACCTTATACCTCAATGGACCGAAGGTCCGCGCATCTTCGAAGCGAAAAGAGTAAAATATGGCCGAACAAAACAAAGCAGAAAAATTCGTTTTCTACATGTACAAAATGACCAAGTCCTATCCACCTAACAAAGAGGTGCTGAAGGACATTTCTTTGAGCTTCTACTATGGCGCAAAGATTGGTATTATCGGCCAGAACGGTGCCGGTAAGTCAACGCTTCTCCGCATCATGGCGGGTATCGACAAGGAATTCCAAGGCGAAGCTTGGATTGAACCGGGCCGCACCGCAGGTTACTTGCCGCAGGAACCGCAGCTTGACCCGAACTTGACCGTCAAGGAAAACGTGATGCAGGCTGTTGCTAAAAAGCAGGCCGTGCTCGACCGCTTCAACGAAATTTCCATGAAGTTTGCTGAACCGATGGAAGACGACGAGATGAACAAGCTCCTCGACGAACAGGCTAAGCTTCAGGACATTATCGACGCTCAGGATTTGTGGAGCCTCGATCGCAATATTGAAATTGCAATGGATGCTCTCCGTTGCCCGCCGGGTGATTGGCCGGTGACGAACCTTTCCGGTGGTGAAAAGCGCCGCGTGGCTCTCTGCCGCTTGCTCCTCGAAGAACCGGATTTGTTGCTCCTTGACGAACCGACGAACCACTTGGATGCCGAAACGGTTGCATGGCTCGAACGCCACCTCCGCGAATACAAGGGTTCCGTGATTCTCGTGACGCATGACCGTTACTTCCTTGACAACGTAACGAACTGGATTTTGGAAATTGACCGCGGTCGCGGCATTCCTTGGGAAGGCAATTACGCCCAGTGGCTGGACCAGAAGCTTGAACGCATGAAGAACGAAGAAAAGGGTGAATCTGACCGTCAGAAGCGCCTCGCTCGTGAACAGGAATGGGTCAAGCAGAGTCCGAAGGCTCGCCAGGCAAAGAGCAAGGCTCGTCTCAAGGCTTACGAAGAACTCTTGGCCGAAGATTCCAAGGAACAGATCAAGGTGGCTCAAATCCACATTGCAAACGGCAAGCGCTTGGGCGATGTCGTCATTCAGGCGGAACATTTGCAGAAGGCCTTTGGCGAAAAGGTGCTGTTCGACGATTTGAACTTCAGCTTGCCGCGTTCGGGCATCGTGGGCATTATCGGTCCGAACGGTGCTGGTAAGACAACTTTGTTCAAGATGATTATGGGCCAGGAAAAGCCCGATGGCGGTACGCTCAAGATTGGCGAAACTGTCGAAATCATCAGCATGGAACAGGGCCGCGAAAGTTTGGACGATTCCAAGACGGTTTGTGAATCCATCACGGGTGGCAATGATGAAATCTTGGTGGGCGACCGCAAGATGAACGGACGCGCTTACTGCGGTCTCTTCAACTTCACGGGTGCCGCCCAGCAGAAAAAGCTCTCGCAGCTCTCCGGTGGTGAACGTAACCGTGTGCTTATGGCAAAGAACTTGCAGAAGCCGGGCAACCTCTTGTTCCTAGACGAACCGACGAACGACTTGGATATCGAAACATTGCAGGCTTTGGAACAGGCTATCCTCAAGTTCGCAGGCTGCGCCGTGATCATCTCGCATGACCGCTGGTTCCTCGACCGTATCGCCACGCACATCCTCGCTTACGAAGGTGATTCGAAGGTCGTGTGGTTCGAAGGCAACTGGAGCGAATACGAAGCTGATCGTCGCAAGCGCCTCGGCGAAGACGCTGACAATCCGAAGCCGATCAAGTACAAGACACTCAAGCGTGACTAAAAAACGGGACTCGAAAGAGTCCCTTTTTAATTATTTGCTGCTGCGGCTAGAAATTATTTTTGGTTTAAATGATGCCGTTCAAGGACTTGTCTTTTTGCGATGTTCTTTGCTACCTCAAGCATTTTGTCTCCGGCAAGGTCTAGTGCTGCGGCTTCCTTGAAGTCGAGCTTGACGTTTGCCTTGTTTGCATCGATGACTGTCTGAAACTTGTAAAAGACCTATGCTGATGATGGATATGATAATGGCGGTTGCGATAAAAACGACTTTGTTGATGAATTGAACTTCCACAGTTTTATCCGATATAAAGTTACTTCTTTAATATACTTTTATAATCATTTGTAATTTGCGGGAACTTCGTATCCGTGTTTGCGTAGCTGTGCTACGTAATCCTTGTTCTGCAAGCGAAAACAATTCCCTAAAATTCAATCTTCTCCGGGAACGCTTCTTTCCTCATTATTCCCCACATCTTGTCAATGTAAGAGAGCGTGTAGAACTGCTCGTAGTAATGATAGTAAAAGGCTCCCTTCATGGTCATGGAATAGACTCCGTTCTCTTTTGTCAGGAATCCGATTTTTTGCGCTAGCCAGAAATCAAAGCCGTACATTTTCTGGAGCGGGACGCCAAAGAAATGCTCGAATTTCTTTTCGTCCAGTTGCATGCTGTAAAGCGTCCAGAACAGGTAATACACCATCCTCTGCCTTGGTGTGAAGCGGATGGTCAATGAGGTCGGCAACTTATCGCTGTCAATCCTCTTGCAGTATTCCTCTACGGAGAAGGTATTTATCTTGAACTGTTTTTGAAGGAGTGTTGTGGCGGAACATCCGAATCCGAGGAAGCTGTCGCGGGTCATGGATGAATATTTGGCTTCTTTCTTGTTCGAGAAAGTCCAGATGGAACTGCGGTGGTATCCCTTCTCGTTGAAGTAGGCGGTGATTCGGTCTAGCAGCTCCTTTTTCTGCTTTTTCGGCATCGTTTTCACTTTGCTTTTGGTAAAGGAAAAATCGATGAACGGGTAAATTGCTACATGGTTTGCGCCGCTTTCGAATGCGGTATCCACGTCCGCTTTGATGTCTTCGTAAGTCTGGTCGGGGAGCGCGAAGATGAAGTCCATGGAAACTGTTTCGAATTCCACGGCGCTTAGGGCTTCTTTTAATTTGTTTGCGTCAACTTTCTTTCGCCCGAGAATGTTTTGGTATTTTTCCTGGAACGATTGGATGCCTATGCTGAGTTTTGTAACGCCCGCATTTTTCAGCCTTTGGAGTGTTTCGACATTCACGTTGTCGGGGTGCAGCTCGACGCCGACGCCTTCGGTTACGATGAAATGTTCCTGGATCGCTTCTATGATTTCTCCGATTCTATCTGCGATTAGGGCGGGTGTGCCGCCGCCAAAATACAGGCTGGTCGTTTCTTTCTTGTTTTTGTATTGACCGCCGACTTTATGGATTTCCCTTATCAGCGCGTCAATGTAGCGGTCGCACAGAGCCTTGTTATAGACGGTCTTGCAATAGGGGCAGAATGTGCAGATGCTTTTGCAGAAAGGGATATGCACGTAGAGGCCGAGATTCTCACATTCCTCGAAGGGGAGAATCTCGTCGTATTCGTTTTTGAATAAAAAAGGCTTAATGGACCGGGTCAGCCACGCTCTAGTTAAAGTCGTTCTCAAACTCATTCAAAAAACTCTCGTTAGCTTATACGTACTTGAGGTATGTCCTTACCGCTTCGAAGGCGATTTTCAAATTGCCCCTGAAAAGCAGGGTGTATTCCGCAACGAAGAAGTAACCGCATTCTTCGCAAAGTCCCGGAACGTCGATGCACCTTCCGCATACCGAAATTTTGCCGTCTTCGATGACCAGGCACTGGTAGCACGGGGTGGGGAAGCTGTTGTTGACGAGGTACGGGAGGGAAGCCTTGAGATTGAATATCGGGTAGCCTTTGTCCATCATCTGCAAGATGGTATCTGCAATTTTCTGCTTTTCGTCTTTGGACAGGAAAAGGTTTCTCGTGTCGGGATAAGGCGTGTGGAAATTGAACGAAACCGCCCGCACGTTTTTCGTGTCCTTCGCGATCTGGCAAACATCCCGCACGGCATCCTTGTTAATCTGGTTGATAGCCATGTAGAAGCAGATGTTGTCTGCGGTGGCGTTCTTGACATTCTCCATGATGGTATCGAATGTGTTGCCTCTGATGGCGTTATGGCGTTCCCTGTCGCCGTCAAGGCTTAGCAGAAGCAGGTCCGCTTCGGGCAAGTCGATGGGTTGTGTTCCGTTCGTGACCACGTTGACAATCATGAAGCCCATTCTCTTGGCTTCGATGACCAGATCCCTGACTGTCAAATCGCCGTCTCTCCACAAGAACGTTTCGCCGCCGCAGAAGAATAGAATCCGCGCGCCCATGTCGTACAATGTCTGCATCTCCTTTTTGATCTGGGTGTAGGGATGCATGATTGAAGTGATGTTGTTGACGGAACAGTGCTTGCATTTCAGGTTGCAGCGGTCGGTTACGATGACGGTGCCTAAAATCGGATCTTTCTTTTTGAAAAGGACTGTCTTTAGCCAGAAGTTTGCGAAGTAAAGGAAGGACGAGATTTTCATTAAAATTTTCCTTTGACAAAAATTTCTTTATTATTAAATCGGTAATGATATTATACAAAAAATATGCCTTTCGGGATTGATTTCATGTTTTTTGAGAATTTTTACGTCAATTTCGGGGAAAAATACGCGTTTTGACGTAAACTTTTAAACAAAGTAATGAATTTTGCGCTTTAAAAACAAAATTTTATTCTTCACAGCGACATTTATGGGTGAAAAAATGTTTTTGATGAGAAATTTGTGTGCTGAAAAGTACATTTTGCCTCAAAAAAGAACGTTAAATTACAGACAACGTTGAAAATTTACGTAAAAAAGAGATTTTTTTTCTTGTTTTGACGTAAAAAACGACGTTTTTTCAAAATCAAGCTTTTTGACGCGCCTTTTACATCGTTAATCTCTGCTTTCATGATGATTAAATTATCTTTTGCAAAGTCCTTATATTTTTTCAATTCCCGACCGCCAACTTCTGACTACCTACTGCCTACTAATATGCTCCATGTTTTTAAACACGAACTTCGTTTGATTTTCAGGGATCCGCGTTTCTGGATCCCGTTCATCATCCCGCCGGTAATCCTCGCGGCGAGCCAGGCGATTGCCGTGTCGCGTTACGGTGGCGAGATTATGCAGGGCATGGAAAGCTACATGATGCTTCTGCTCGGTTGCTTGATGGCTCCGATGGGCGCTCCTTTGGCGGGTGACAGTTTTGCGGGCGAGCGCGAACGCAATTCGCTGGAACTTTTGCAACTTTCGCCGATTGCGCCTGCGAAACTTTTCTGGGGCAAGCTCCTTGCCGTTCTTCCGTTTCCGCTAGTGTTTGCACTTTTGGCGCAGTTGGGCTATTGGTTTTCGCATTCCGAGATTACAACGCTGGAGGCTGGTGCATCTATGCTTGGTGCGCTCTCGGCGGTGCTCCTCACGACCGCATTTTCGTTGATGGTGTCGCTTCGTGTAAAAACTGTCCGTGCGGCAACTCATATGACGTTGTTCTTTATAGTTCCTCTTCTTTTGTTAGTGCAAATGGGGCACGAAGTATTTTTGCAGGGCTTGCTTATACCAGTTGTAATTTTGTTTTTGTCTACTGTAGTTAGCGTTGCTGTGACTGTTGTGGGAATGCGAAAATTTGTAAGTTTATAAATTACGATATAAATAAAAAAGGAGAAATGAAATGAATAAATTATTATTGGCTTTGGGCACGATTGCGTTTGCTCTTGCGTTGACGGCTTGCGATGATTCCGCATCGAGTGGCGATAGTAATGGTTCCGGTTCAAATACAACGAGCAAAACGACAGGAAGTTTCCCGCCGAATGGGGACGAAGGCTTCTATTGCGATGTTACGGATGGCACAAATGCAGATGGCTCGTACTGGAAACAGATTAAGGTGAATATTCCGAAATACAAAGGCCATGTGGAAAAATTTACGTTTGACCAAAACGGCACTGGGACTCAGTATTACGAAGACTCCTTTTTTTATACAACGTCTTATGAAAAAACGGCCATGTGCTTGGAGTATGAAGACGGGTTAAAAGAAAACTCACACAAGAGAAATTATACCGAAACTTATTGTGGAAACGGATTCTATTATTTTGTTATTAGCTTCCAGAACTTACACTTGGAAACGCTTCATTCGCAGGTGGACGATTACGAAGATGATTGCAAAGATTACGAAAAGAAGTGGAAAGACGGCGATTACGACGAATTCATAGAAAAAAGGACTTGGAGATAATCTATAAGGAGAATGCCTCCGCTCTTAGCGGAGGCATTCAAATAGGGTAACTATAAGCCGGGTTCTGTACTCCTTGCGGAGCGATGACCATCTCTCTGGACGAATCGTTACCGACCGCCTCAAGCGACCTACCCGGATATCCAGCTGGCGCGGGCCGCACCAGGCTCTTTCGAGCGGAATCCTGCTTGGTCTTGCACCGGATGAGGTTTACCATGCCACTCCTGTCACCAGTCGTGCGGTGAGCTCTTACCTCGCCGTTTCACCCTTACTCGCATTGCTGCGGGCGGTCTATTCTCTGCTGCACTTTCTGTCGCGTTTCCGCGCCTGGACGTTATCCAGCATCTTGCCCTGCGGTGCCCGGACTTTCCTCCAGCTGTGAAGCCGGCGGCCATCCGCTACCCGCCTTCAAATGTAGAAAAAGCAACGGGAACGTGCAAGTATAGAAATCGGCGAAATCTCTCGTCTCTTGTCTCTCGTCACTCGTCTAAAATTGTATATTCTCCTTGTGAAAAATTTGATATTTTATTTGTTGTGCTTTGTTTCGGCGTCTGTTGCAGGCGCGCTGGATTCTAATGCCGTTTTCCGAGTCGATGAAATTCGATATGAAATTGGCGATGCATTTGATGATTCTCGTGTGCATACGAAATACGATAAGTGGGCGTACGATATCTTGAATTGGGTGCATATCGAAACACGTGAAGCTACAGTCCGTAAGCTTTTGCTATTCGATAAAGGCGACTTGGTCAACCTGCATTTTCTTCTGGAATCGGAACGTTTTTTGCGAGACCAGAAATTCCTATCCGATGCTAATATTTCCGTTGCCGGCGAAAATGGCAAGAATGTCGTGACCGTCCAGACGAGTGATAACTGGACGCTTACGATCCCTGTGACGTTTGGCTTTTCGGGAAGCGAATGGTCTTACGACAACTTGGTCTGGGGCCTCGGTATTCAGGAAAGCAATTTCCTTGGGCTTGGGCAAAAGCTCGGATTTTACTACGGTCATGACGAATTTCGCAACATGTTGCAGGTGGAATATGGCGATCCGCATTTCCTTTTCCGCTATAACCATTTGGATTTGTTGTACAGTTACAATACTGATGGCTATTTGGCTAGCTGGAAAATGTATGTGCCGTTTCTTAGCCGCAGTACGAACCAGTGGGCCTATACTCTTGAGGGCTTGAAAAACAAACGGAATGCATATGTCTATGGAAGTGGCGATCTTCCGCATGGAACAGTTGAAGTAAAGCCTAAGCGCGCTTTGGATTCGCTCCCGCTTTTCAATGGTGAGAAAACTGTTGAACTGATGCAAATCGAAGATTATATAAACGATTCACTCAGTTTCCGTTTTAGCCGGTCTTTCGGCGGAAAACAGCGTAAACTGTATTTAGGGGCAACGTATGATTATTTGCGCGAAACCGCAGATAAGGGTGAAATTTTGCGTTACCAGTTTACGGATGGAAAGAAAGCTTACGCGATTGATTCTGCAAGCGCTGTTAACGAATGGGTGCCGGAACGAAAGGATTCTCGCTTGGGCTTTTATGTGATGTATTCTAATTTACGTTATGAAAAAATTAAAAATTTCCATAATGTCAAATGGACCGAAGATGTTGACAAGGGCTTTTCCGTTAAAGCTCAGATTTCTAAAAATTACGAACAAATTGGAGCTGCGAACAATGATATTCGTTTAGATTTCTGGACGAATCTGTATCTTGGACGGGAATTTCACCACCTGACGTTAAAGTCTTATATGAACTTTTATCTGGACCATGGCAAGCGTCATGACTTTTTTGGTCGCGTGAATGGTGAATATATTTTCCATCCGAGCGATCGCTTTGCAACTGCATTGTCTGGCTTATTGGATGTTTACGATAATGCTAGATATGGCTATCAGTTGACTCTTGGAAAAGCTGATGGCTTTGTTGGCTTCCCGACTGGTTTTTACGCAGGGCAAGCTCGTGTTTATGCAAATTTGGAACAGCGCTGGTTCCCGGATATTGAAATATTGACGCTTGCGCCTGTTGTTGTCGCTTTTGGCAGTGTTGGCGAAACGGCTGCTCGTGTGATGGATATCAATCGTAAGGATTTGATTTATGTATTGGGTTGCGGTGTGCGACTGGCACAGACAAAGTCTATCACACGATTGATAAACAAAATCGATATAAGTTTCCCGCTGAATGGCGCTCGCAAAGGTAAAGCTCATTTCTCGGTAACGACATCTTATTCTTTATAAACTTTTAAGGGAGCTTGAACATGGCGACGGATGAAGAAAAAAATCAAGACGAGGCTGCTCGCGAGAATCGTCGAAAAAGAGCTCGAGAAGTCAAGCGCGTTTTTATGCGTGTTGAAATTATCATCGGCATTATTGCCATGATCGCAGGTGCGTGGCTTACAATTCTCGTTTGGAATGAAGGGTATTTTGCGGGTGCCTTGATGCTTGTGATGACGGGTGGTATCAATGTGTTCCTTGCAGCGAAGGAACTCGTCAATCCGACCGACCATATTTTCCACTGGCAGGCGATTTTCTTTTTGATCGTACGCCGTGCGATGTTCTTCTTGAATGTTGTCCTGATTGCGCTTGTCGTCGGTACAATGACGCGCTTGCTTTAGATTTTAATGGACGCCGTCCTCGTTTGCCGAGGGCTTCTCGTTATACCAAGTCTGTATTTTTTCTTTGGCGGTTTCGTTGAATGCGGAACCGTCTTTTAATATGTGCTCCGCGCGTTCAAGCGTTTGCGAAATGAGTTCCTGGTCGTGAATCCAGTCGAACCAGCGGAAAACCCAGTTGCCGCTTTGTTCGTTGCCTTCGAGGTTTCCGGCGCCACGGGTTTTCAAGTCAAGTTCTGCGATTTCAAAGCCGTCCTCGGTGGCGGCAAATTGTGAGAGGCGTTCCATGCTCGTTTCGGCGGCTTCGCCTTCGGGCGTCATCAAAAAGCACCAGGCTTCTTGATTGCCGCGACCCACGCGTCCGCGCAGCTGGTGGAGCTGCGCCAGACCGAATCGGTCTGGCTGGTCGATGACCATGAGGTTTGCGGCAGGAACGTTCACGCCGACTTCGATAACCGTTGTGGCGACGAGAATCTGGATTTCGCCTGCGGCAAACTGCTTGATGATTTCGTCTCTTTGCGAGTCGTCCATTTGACCGTGGACACCTGCAACTTTGAGCTTTGCAATATTTGCATCGGTGTGGCCGATGGCGGCGATGAAGGATCGCATCTCGTTCACGATGTCATCGACGCTGCGGGCGCTTGAATCGCTTGCGGATGAATTCTCGGAACTGCCCGCAGAATAGTCCGAACTATCGGCGTTCACTCGGCTTGCAATCCAGTAACAGAGATTTCCGCCGGCGGCTTCCTTGCAAATAAACTGCTTCATGGATTCGCGTTTCGCGGCGTTCACGAGACGCGTCTTGATGGGCTTGCGGCCTGCGGGCTTTTCCTTGATGCTGATGACTTTCAAATCGCCATATAGCGTCATCGCGAGGCTTCGCGGAATTGGCGTCGCGCTCATCACGAGCATGTCGGGGTAGTCGCCTTTGGCGAGCAGCGCTTCGCGCTGGCTCACGCCGAAACGGTGCTGTTCATCGATAATCACGAGTCCGAGCTTTGCAAAGAAAACGTCCTTGCTAAAGAGCGCATGCGTCCCGATGACGACATTGCAGAGGCCCATTTGCAGTTCTCCGAGAATCACTTTCTTCTCGGCAGCGGGAGTCGCCCCGACAAGCAGATGAACACGAATGCCAGCTGCATCAAAGAATGGCTTGAGCGACTTGAAATGCTGGCGGGCGAGAATGTCCGTCGGGACCATCAGGGCGCACTGTTCGCCTGCTCCGCAGACCGCCATGATGGCGAGCATGGCGACGACGGTCTTTCCACAGCCCACGTCGCCCTGCAACAGTGCGTGGAATTGCTTTTTTCCATTGAGACCGTCAATGATTGTATTCAGCGCCGCGTCCTGACCTGCGGTCAGCTGGAACGGGAGGCGCGCTTTCGCCGCCATCACGTTCCCCAAATCAATCTGGCGTTCATGCCCGCGAATCTTTTGATTTTCGCGGCGCTTCACCATGCGCAGGCAAAATGGCAAAAGCTCCAGAATCTTAAGCTCGCGCTTCGCTCTGTAAATGGAATCAAAATCCTTGGGCATGTGGAGCGCTCGGAGATTGTCCATCACCGGCGCAAAGTGCAAATAGTCCGTGAGCTCGCGCGGGCAAGCGTTCGGGAGCGTGAGTCCCGGAAAGTTGAAAATCGTCTTGTACAAATTGCGGAAGAACCGCTGTTCCATCTTCGCTTCGCGGCAGATTTCACTAATCGGGTAAACGGGGAGAATTTGTCCGTTAAACGCTTCGCCTTCGTCGAACGGCTGCATGTCCGGGTGCACTAGTTGCAGTCCGCGATATAATCCGACCGTACCTGATACAAGCCAGCGAGTGCCTGGTTTCACGCGGCTTGCAATGAATCGTGTGCCACGGAAAAATAAAAGTGAAATCTCGGAAGTGCCATCGGTAAGGACGGCCATAAAGCGCGACATGCGCCCTTTGACAATCCCTGCGCGCGTGATGATTCCTATCACGACAGCTCGCTCGCCATCGTGCAGGTCTGCAATCTTTGTAACCTTTGTCTGGTCGAGGTAAGTGCGCGGAATGTTGTATAAAAGATCGGCGACGGTATTTAAACCAGATTTGCTGAGCTTTTCAACCCTTTTAGGGCCAAGTCCGGGCAGGTTTGATAAATCCATTTACTTGCCCGCTTTGTTCTGTTCTTGTTTAGCCTTGGCTTCTTCTAAGCGCTTGCGGGCCTTGTCGCGGGCGTTGTCACCGATAATGTTCATGTTCTTCCATGTAATCAGCTTAATCGGTTTGCCGTCTTTATCCTTGAACCCGAGATTTTTTGTATCAATGGCCTGAACCGCCTTGTTGAGGTTGGCGATAATATCGTTTATATTTTCAACAAGCTCCTTGGATTGCAAAAGCGTTTCGGAATCGATTCCCTTCTCGATGCTTGTGATGACTTCGTTTGTCTTCTTTGCGTTTTCGGTAAGCGAAAGAACGACGGAATCCACGAGTGAAATCTTTTCGTTTGCTGTTGCGGTAACCGTCTTGATGGCCGTGTCGGCCTGGAGTGCGGTCTTGGTCAGCGCGTTGCTCGACGAGTTCACTTGCTTAAAGAGCTTGTTCATTTTCGTGCCGAGAGAGCCGACTGTCTTTTCTGTGTGCGCAAAGATATCTTCGATGGAGTGCATTGCCTCTTCGTAGATTTCTGGGGCGGACTTGTGCGAGGAATCTCCCTGGGCGAGCAAAAGAATTGTCTTCTGCACGGCTTCGAGCTGTTCGTTCACATTCTCGATGAGGCGCAGTGTTTCTGCAATGCCCGGTTCAAAATGCCCTTGGAACACGTGGTTCTCTGGCATGATTTCGCCTGTTTTCGAAGGAATGATTTCGAGACGGCGCTGTCCCATGAGGGCGTAGTTTATGTTGTTGAATTGAGTGCCCGCGCGGAGCGTTAGAGGTTCCGTAAAATTGATCTTTACGCGGGATCTGTCTTTCAACCAGGTGACGCTTCCGATTGTGCCGACGCGGTAGCCGCGCAAAACCACGGGATCTTCGGGTTGCAAAGAACCAAGTTCGTTAAAATCGACAATCGCCGTTTGGCGCACGTTCTGGTGGGCCGCCCACATGCCAAATGAGATACCGCCGAAAATGCAGGCAAATACAATGAAAGAAATGTAACCAAGCGCTCTGTCCGAAAGTTTCATATTTTGAAAATAGAAAATTCTGCCAACTATATTGACGATTAACTACCAACAATCATTTAATTGCTATCAACTGGTAACTATTAACTAGTAACTAATGACTAATAACTATTAACTAACAACTAATAACTTTTTTTACTACATTTATCACGTCAAAAGTTTTATCTCAAAGGACATTCAAAATGGCTAAAACAGAATCCAAGAAGAAAGTCGTCCTCGCTTACAGCGGTGGACTTGACACCTCCATCATCATTCCTTGGCTCAAGGAAACCTACGACGTCGAAGTGATTGCATTCGCAGCCGACCTCGGCCAGAATGACTTCCCGAACGCAAAGGCTCTCGAAGAAAAGGCTCTCAAGACCGGTGCTTCCAAGTGCTACGTTCTCGACCTTAAGAAGGAATTCCTTGAAGAATACGTTTGGCCGACCGTTCGCGCCGGTGCAAAGTACGAAGGCACTTACCTCCTCGGTACGTCTTTCGCTCGTCCGCTCATCGCTAAGTACCAGGTCAAGATCGCCGAAAAGGAAGGCGCTTACGCTGTTGCTCACGGTGCTACCGGTAAGGGTAACGACCAGGTCCGTTTCGAACTCACCTACGCAGCACTCAACCCGAAGCTCGAAGTCATCGCTCCGTGGAAGGACCCGCGTTGGACATTCCACAGCCGCGAAGACGCTATCGACTACGCCGCTGCACACAAGATTCCGCTCAACGGCATCAGCAAGAAGAAGATCTACTCCGAAGACGGCAACCTCTGGCACCTTTCTCACGAAGGTGGCGTCTTGGAATTCCCGGAACAGGAACACAAGTACGAATTCCTCAAGCACACCAACACGTATGAAAAGGCTCCGAACAAGGCTGATCACGTGACGATCTCCTTCGAAAAGGGCAATCCGGTTGCTATCAACGGCAAGAAGATGGGCGCTGTTGAACTTCTCGAATTCTTGAACGAAATCGGTGGCAAGAACGCTTGCGGTCTTTTGGACATCGTCGAAAACCGCCTCGTCGGCCTCAAGAGCCGCGGTGTTTATGAAACTCCGGGTGGTACGCTCCTTTACAAGGCTCACGAATGCTTGCAGCAGCTCGTGCTCGACAAGGAAACTTTGTTCGAAGCCCAGAAGATGTCTATGACCTATGCAAACCTTGTCTACAATGGCCAGTGGTTTACTCCGCTCCGCCAGGCTATGGACGCCTTCTTCAATGAAGTGAACAAGGTTGTGACTGGTGACGTGACCCTCAAGCTCTACAAGGGCAACATCATTCCGGCTGGCATCAAGAGCCCGTACAGCTTGTACGACATGGGCCTCGGTGGCTTCACGGACGTTGACATGTACGACCAGAAGGACGCTACTGGCTTCATCCGCTGCTACGGCCTCCCGCTCAAGACTCGCGCTCTCTTGCTCGGCAAGAAGACGAACGTTGACTTCGGTGGCGTTCCGAGCCTCAAGAAGTAATTAGTACTTCTCAAAGCTTTCAAAAATCCTGACTCATCCGAGCCGGGATTTTTTTATTTAGAACTTGTACGCATACCCGACTTGCCAGAGCACAGTCGGTTCGTCGTGCTTCATGAAGTAATGGACGGGAATCCCGATTTGCGTAAACACGCCATAAATATTTGCACGTACTTCTGCGGAAATATCTAGTGATTCCTTGTAGTTGTACGAACGCACATAACGCTTGCCGTTAGCCCTGTTCAATGCCTTGTGGATTTCGTTTGGGGCTTTGGCGAAGGCGTATCCGCCGCCAAGTCCGAGGTCTAGCGAAAAAGGTAATTCTCTGAAGAACTTCCAGGCGACGCTCCCGCGAAAACCTGTCCAGAAATCATCGGGGCCGAAGCGGAACCCGCCTCCCATTGCCCTGAAAAAGACATTCTTATAACCAACGCCGCCGTTTATCATGATTGGGGTTGGTCTCCCTACAGACATTCCCGCTTCGAATTGCCAAGTTTTTTTTCCTCTTTGCGGGGTGACAGCGGAGTCGCTGGAGCCTTCTGATGCAAAAGAGCTTTGGACAAAAAAAACGAGAAATACGGCTGTAACAAGGCGCTTGAATAACATGTTTGTAATAATAGTAATCGAAAATGATGTTGAATCCGTTTTTCTATTAAAAAAATGTTATCTTTAAGTACGAACACAAAAGGTCTATGGGAAAGAAGGACCATAAACAAGGAAGAAACATGAAAAAATCACTATTCGCAATCGGTTGTGCAGCACTCATTTCTGCATCGACGGCTTTCGCTGAAGGGGGAATGTTTGAAGGCTATCTCCCTGAAAACTGGACTGCTGATGTGGTCGCTGCAGTAAAGTTCACCCGTATGAATTTTTACAACTGGCATCAGGAAAGCGGAACATCGTCTTCGACATGGCTGGTGACTTATGATGCAGATCTTAAGGCTCACTGGAGTGTCGCTGACTGGCGCAACAAGCTGAATCTTGCTCTTGGTCAAACATGGACCGATGGGCTTGGCAAGCGCAAATCTGCGGATAAGATTTTCTATGAAACAATGGCTGACTTCAACGCCCTTGAAAAGTTTAAGCCCTATGTTGGCGCCCGTTTCGAATCTCAGTTCATGAAAGGCTATGAATATAGCGAAGATGAAGAAGGAAACGAAATCAAGACGACGATTTCCAAGTTCATGGATCCGGGCTATGTCACGCAGATGGCTGGTATCGGCTACTTCCCGAATGACATGTTCTCTACGCGCCTTGGCTTTGCCAACCGCATGACCATTTCGAACAAGTACCTCTATGCTGATGATCCGGACACGAAGAAAGTTGAAAAGTTCAAGGATGAACCGGGCCTCGAAAGCATTACTGAATTCAAGTATTCTTTCTCTGACCTTGTCAGCTTCAAGAGCCGCTTGTGGGCTTTCGTGAACTTCAAGGGCTTCGATGAAATTGACGGCAAGTGGGAAAACCTCCTCGCTGTGACGCTTTCTCCGCTCTTTGAACTCCAGGTCGGCTACGATGTCGCTTACGATAAGGACTTGGACGAAGATTCTCAGCACAAAAACACGATCCTCATCGGTGTGACCTGGCGCTGGTTCTAATTTAGAATCAAATCCAAATTATTTACGGGAACCGCTTCGGCGGTTCTTTTTCTATCTTTGTTCCTGTAAAATTAAAGAGGTCATTATGGCGATTACTGTTGTGGATTATAATGCGGGCAATTTGACATCGGTGATGAATGCTCTCAAGTACATTGGCGCTGATGCTAAAGTGAGTCGCGATCCGGATGAAATTGCGAAAGCGACGCGCTTGATTTTCCCAGGTGTCGGTGCCGCAGCCTCTGCTATGGAAACCTTGACCAAGACGGGAATCGGCGAAGCTATCAAGGCTGTCGTAAAAGCTGGTAACCCGGTGCTTGGCATCTGCATCGGTTGCCAGATCATTCTTGAAGAAAGCGAAGAAGACGGCGGCGTGAAAACGCTTGGGCTTATTCCGGGACGCGCAGTGCGTTTCAAGGATGAACCGGGCCTCAAGATTCCGCACATGGGCTGGAACCAGGTGAACTTCACTCGCGAACACCCGATCATGAAGGGCATTCGCAGCGGTTGCGACTTCTACTACGTGCACTCCTACTACCCGCAGGTTCCGGCTGAATATTCCTTTGCCGAGACGACTTACGGCACACAGACCTTTACGGGACTCCTAGGTAAGGATAACTTAATTGCAAGCCAGTTCCATCAGGAAAAGAGTGGTGAAGTTGGCCTTGCCATGTTGAAAAATTTCTGCGACTGGAAGATTTAACGGAGCGGGCTTGTCCCGCTTTTTTTTGTAACATTCTAGTATCATGAATTTAATTGATTTTAATTAAGAAATGCAAAGTTTGCGTATTTTGATGTAAAATTGAATGAATAGTATCATGAAATGTTGCTTTGCTTCTTGTTGTATTGTATATTTACGGTTATGGCGCCGGTAACGGAATACGAAGACTATCGCATATACATGCAAGACTACTACAATGAACGGAAGCGGACAACTTCGTTTTCGTGGCGAGAGTTTACTCGTGCTTCAGGTTTTACGTCTCCGACTTATCTTAAATTGGTTTGTGAAGGGAAAACGCGTCTTTCTCCTCAAGGGGCCGAAAAGGTTGGCCTTGCGATGGGGCTTGCGGGTTTTGAATTTGAGTATTTCAAGACGATGGTCTCCTATTGTCATGCGAAGACCGATCAGGAGCGTAAAAATGCCTATGAATCCATGTTGCGGCTTGCATCAAAAAACAAAGTCAAAATTATTGATGGCGATGCGTTTAAGTATTTCCAGTCATGGATAAATCCCGTTGTTAGGGAACTTGCTCCGGTAATGCCAGGAGCGACTCCGGGAGAAATCGCAAAGCGCTTTTGTCAAGTCGTTTCTGCTGGAGAAGTCCGCAATTCGCTAGAATTTATGGTTCGTGCCGGGCTTTTGAAAAAGAACGGCGATGCTTATGAACAGGTGGATAAGCATCTAAAAGGCGTGACGTCGGCAGTGTCTGTTGCCTTGCGTTATATGCATCGCGAAATGGCGCACTTTGCAGAAGAAGCGATCATCCGGTATGCACCATCGGAAAGAAATTTTACGGGACTCACTATGGGCATTTCTGCAGAAGACTATGAAAAAATCTTGCAGGAACTCGATGTCTGCCGAAAGAGAATTGCTCAAATTGCCTTGAACAGCCGTGGTACAGAACGCGTTTATAGGTTGAATTTACAGCTATTTCCATTGACATGGAAAGAGGATAAGTCTAATGCAAAAACTGATTCTTAACTTATCTGCTATATTTGCTTTTCTTGGGGTGGTTGCTTGCTCCAGAGGGATTACCGAAGAAGGTAATTCCATTGCCGAGTTCGATCTGTGGGATGGATCGAATGGCGATTTGCAAGTAAATATGGGCAATGGCGTGTCGGGACATTGGTTTAGCGTGAATGACGGAAGTGGAAATGGCTCGTCCTTGATTAAGTTCCCGACCATTGAAAAAGAAAATCTTAATTCTGACAACATAAAGTCTATTGTCGCGTATTGTGGTGGTGTTTGTGGAACCGTAGAACTCGGACAAGCGTCTGATCCCAGTGCTGGCGTGGGTATAGCGCTTGCAGAAAACGATTCTTCCATAGACATTTCTGGATGGGATGGCATTTGCGTCTCGTATGAATCTGAGCTTTCTATGGAAGGCGTACTTAGTTATGAAAATGGCGCTTCTGATGACATGCCTACGGTTAATTTTGACAAGACGGTCAGTGGAAACGCAGTTGCTCGCTGCGCAAAGTGGACTGATTTTAAACAAAATTCTCCGAACAACAATTCTGGTATTGAAGCTTCTAAAAAAGCCTCATCGATTATCTTTAAATTTGTCGGTAAGGCGAAGGAATCAGGATTCTTCAATATCAAGGGCGTGAGCTCTTATAAGCATGGTGTCGAGAATTTGGATTCTATTGAATATGTAGAACCCACGAAGGCAGATACGGTTTCTTGCATGTGGAACGGAACTTCTGACAAGCCCAGCTCTTTTGTAAAAAATGACATGGATGAAATGAGCAGAGGACGATGGTTTTCTTATAATGATCGCAGCGATGGTGGTGCTTCTCTGTTGTATTGGTCTGCGGAGGCCCCGAACTATAAGAACGCTATTGAATGGTTGACTGATGAAAGTCTGTTTGTGGGCGGTCTTTCGGCTAGCGTTTCTTTGGACAAAGGAAATGCATCCCAGGCTTATGCTGGCGTTGGCTTTAATATGGTCATTCGTGAATCTGCGGATTCGGCTTATTCTTCGAAAGCGGTGGACATTAGCAATTGGGGTGGAATTTGTGTGTACTACATGGCCGAAAAGAACATACGCATGGTGCTTGCCTCAGATTCTATTGAAAAAGAATATAATTTGGCCGCCTCTACTGTTTTGACTCAGAAGTGCGTCTCTTGGGATGAAATGTCTACTGCTGGTTTAGAAAAATCTGCTAGTGATATCAAGTTCGAAGTCCGTTCGAGTGAAAATGTGTTTAACCAAATCCGGTTCAACATTGTTGCTGTTGGAAAATACATAGCTGGTGGTGCTTGCATTATCGACGAATCCAAAGTGAAAGCTTTTTAATAAATTGTTGACTTTCTGCAATCTATAATTTATATTGGATATGGAGTGTAGGAGGTTACTTTCGTGTTCAGAAAGTTATGGAGTATTGCTGTGTTGCCAGCTTTGTTTGGCGCCTAGGCCTGTTCTGATGACAAAACGAGAGGTGTCTCTGTAGAATCGCCATCGAGCCAAACGCCTATGTCGTTCAAAAATGACCTTTGGGATGGCGCGACCGGAGAGCCTAAAGTAAATATCGAAGGTGAAACAGCGGGTTATTGGTTTCATGGTTGCTGATGAAAATAAAACTGCGGATATTTCGTCTTGGGGCGGCATTTGTTTAACCTATACATCGGACGCATCTTTCCGAGTCTACCTGGTATCGGAACTTGGCGATGAGTCGGACCACAATACGAAACCTCATGCTTGGTTTGCAGCTCTACTTGATCCGGAGTCGCCTATGACAAAATGTGTCCAATGGCATGATTTCACTGTCCTAAAAAATGGTTCTAGTGATATTGAACGTTATGGCGACGAGGATGCGAAAAAGGCTAAAGTAATTCTCATTAAGTTTGAAGGTTCTTCGGGAGAACAGAAAAATTTCAATATCAAATCCCTTGGTACCTACGATGAACGTTTGCTTGGTAGAAGCTAGGATGCAGATAGCTTCTACAGCGAAATTAATATAACGGGAGGATATTATGTTTAATAAAATACTGGTTATTGCGACATCGGCTCTGTTGTTTAGCCTTGTCGCCTGTTCCGATGATAATCCATCGGGTGGTTCTGTGCCGCCAGTGACTGACGAAAGCAGTTCGTCTGTTACGGGAACGAGTAGCGACGATGTTGGCGGGAGTGCCGCAAATATCTCGTCGAGTAGCGAGACTGCAAATTCCTCAAGTAGTGCAAAAGTGCCGAAAAATACGGCAGCTTGTTTGTGGAATGCCAGCAAGGGCGACTATCTGGTGAATACAGGATTTGATCCTGATAGCTTACGTTATGCTGGGCTTTGGTATAATTTTAGCGATGACCCTGCTGGCGGTGTTACTGAAATTCATATGCCGGATGTGTGCGTTTATGAAGGGCCTGAATATGATTGTATCGTGGCTCTTTTAGAATTCTGTGGAAGTTATTGCGCTGAATTTCGTTTTAGAAAAGGATTATCAAATGAAATTTTTGCGGGAATGGGATTCGAAGTTGCTGGTTTTGATAATCCCTATGTCTCGAACCCCATCCGATTGTATGGCGATATCAGTGACTGGGGAGGCATCTGTGTGACTTATGCTGCGGATAGGGATGTGCTTCTGAAACTTTATACTGATAGCGTTACTTTTTATAAGACTGATCTTGTTAAATCAAATGAATTTGTAGAAAAATGCATTACTTGGGATGCTTTGAATGCTACAGAGGCTTCAAAACATGCGTCTAGTATTCGTTTCGTTATGCCGGGCTCAGATAATACTAATGGACACCTTTCTATCGCCGCTATTGGTAAATACGATGCGAATGGAACTTGTGAAGTTGATGGCTATGCTGAAGTTTTAACAAAGGGTAATGGTAACTTGGAAGGACTCTTTGTTTTGCGCAGTTCCAGTTCTGGGCAAACTATTGTAAGTAGCAGTAGTAGCGCTAGCGGAGATTGCGAAGTTCCGCAGACGGTTAGCGGGCTTTGGAATCGGTTGTCGAATCCTGGATCGAATGACCGTGTGATGACGGGATTAGATAATGGTACCGAAACTTCGGGGTATTGGTTCAGCTTTGGCGACGATATGTCCGGTGTTGGTTCTGTAAAATGGCCGCAATCGCTTGGGATTGAATATACGACGGGCGATGAAATTTATGATTACTGTATGGGCGTTTGTGGAGAATTAGAATTTGCAAAAGAAGGTTATTTGGGTATAGGTTTTCATGTCGCTGGCGTAGTTGATCCGTCTGAAGGTGATTCACCGGTGGCTAAGGCGAATATTTCGGAGTGGGGAGGCTTGTGTGTAACGTATGCTTCGGACGCTGACTTGGAAGTTGTTTTGGCATATGCTCAAGAGAGTGGATTTGGAAAATTCTCTAGAATGCCTAAGATGACATTGCCCAAGTCCGTTAAGCTAAAGACGGTATGTGCCGATTGGAATAAATTTATGACGGTGTTTAGTGAAGTCAGTACAACATTTATGACGTCGATTCTCTTTGCCGTGCAAGGTGATGCAAATACTAAGAGCCGATTCAATATAAGGGGCCTTGGCAAATATTCTGAAAAAACAAACTTCTGCGAGTACGACGATGATCCGTTTGTATCCGGGAAAATGGGCCTCGTTATCAAATAACATGAAACCCGTCGCAATCGCGACGGGTGTTCTCATATCTCGTCTGTTGCCGTGTGGTTCGGCAGGCTCACCATCCTGGTTACGTCATGGCGGACTCCTGTGCTGCTTGCACTGAGCAACGCCGAAGTGAGCAATGTCGAAGCAAGATCCGCCATCTCCTCTCATCTATTGCCGTAGAAATGTCATTCCCGCGAAGGCGGGAATCTCCTCTCTAAATTACGGAAGTTCGCCGCCGATGAGTTCCATCTGCTTCTTGTAAATTTCCTTGCAGGCGTTCTCGCCGAGGTCGAGGAGCGTATTGAGCATGGCGCGGTCAAAGCTGGCGTGTTCGCCCGTGCCTTGCACTTCGATGAAATTCTTCGCGTCTTGCATCACGACGTTCATATCGACGTCGGCGGCAGAATCTTCGACATAGCAAAGGTCGCAAAGCGGCTTGCCGCTCACGACGCCCACAGAAATGGCGGTGATACCGTGCTTCAGAATCTGCTGCGTGATGCCGAGGCGTTCCTTGATTTTCTTTACGGCAATCGCGAGGGCGACAAAGCCTCCGATAATGCTGGCTGTTCGCGTACCGCCATCGGCTTCAATTACATCGCAGTCCACGACGATGGCGTTCTCGCCGAGTGCGGCGAGATCGGCTGCGCCGCGCAGCGAACGGCCCACCAGACGCTGGATTTCCTGCGTACGGCCGCTCGCGCCCTTGCGCTCGCGTTCCACGCGCTTGCCCGTGCTTTGCGGGAGCAAGCTGTATTCAGCCGTGATCCAGCCCGTGCCGCGACCGGCAAGCCAGTCCGGAACTTTCGGGAGGAGCGTTGCGTTGCAGATGACGCGTGTGCGTCCCATTTCAATAAGGACGGAACCGTCGGCGCTCGAGATAAAGCCTGTGGTCATCTTGAGATTGCGAAATTCTTCAGGTTTGCGATCTGTGCGTGTGTAGGACATAATAATTCCTTTGGGGTGGTGGGGTATGGGGTCGCTTTGCTCTGAGCAATGACATTGTGCTTTAGCTCATAACTCAAAGCGTAGCGTACTGAAAGCGCTTTAGCGTGTGCCCATAGCTTAATAACTCAGTTTCTCCGTTGTTCCTTCGCGGAAGCTTCCGAGGCGGTAAATAAAATCGGTGTACTGCTGTAGTTCCTTGAGCGCTTCAACGACGTTCGGGTCCTTCGGATTGCCTTCGAACGAAAGGTGGAAAATGTATTCCCACGGACGGTCCGGATGCGGGCGGCTCTCGATGCGCGTGAGGTTCAGCTTGCGCTTGGCAAAGCAACCGAGCGCTTCGTACAAAGCGCCGGACTTGCTTGAATCGCTCAACATGAACAAAAGCGTCGTCTTGATAGGCGGAGTCGGCTTCTTGCCTGCTTCAAAGTCCGGCAATTCAATGGCCGTTTTTTGAATCGCGTAAAAGCGCGTGAAGTTCACGCCCGGCAAATTTTCGAGACCCTGCTTCAAAATGTCAAGACCGTAGAACTTGGCGGCGTATGCGCTTGCAATCGCACCGATGTGCTTGTCGCCGCGCTTCGCGATTTCTTCGGCGCTGCCTGCGGTATCGTAAAAAGCGGTACTCTTGATGTTTGGGTGCTGCCCGAAAAAGCGACTGCACTGGGCGAGTCCCTGCGGGTGGCTCAGCACTTCGGTAAGGTCTTCGAGCTTTGTGCCCGGCAATGCACAGAGCGTATGTTCAATTTGCAACTTGACTTCGGCGACAATCGGATGGCGCCACTTGTAAAGCAAGTCGTAGTTGTCGTAAATGGAACCTGCGGTCGAGTTTTCTATAGGGATGGCGCCTCCGTCAACGACTCCTGTTTCAATGCCCTGGAAAATTTGTTCGAACGTGTCCATCGGCACGACTTCGATATCGTTTCCGAACAGGTGGTAGGCGGCACTTTCGCTATAGGCCCCGCGACGGCCCTGGAATGCTATTTTCTTCATGAGATGAAATATAAAAAGTAGGGAGTCGGATGTAGAATGTAGGAAGGAAAAATTAGTATGGAATTTGGTTATTGGTCGATAGTCAATGGTCTTTAGTTGTTGTAACAGCGTCGTCGATGTTTAATTAAAAACTAATGACTAAGAGCTAACGACTAAAAACTAGCTGTTACTTAAACCGTCTTGCGCCTTTGTATTTTGACGACCAATAGTTATCGTCCATGGAGGTGATCACCACGCCTTTACTTGTACTGGCATGAATGAATCGGTTCCCCTTTAAGTAAATGCCGACGTGGCTGATTTTCCAGAAGTTTCCGAAAAATACAAGGTCGCCTTCTTGCAGTTTCGTACGCCTGATGGAATAGCCGCGACCATCGTCATAAATATGTTGTGCGCTGTGGTCGAGTGGAATCCCGTAAAACCCTTTGTAGACTTGCATCACGTAACCGGAGCAGTCCGTCTTCTTTTTGCCGGCCGCTCCGTAAACATACTTTGCCCCGAGCCATTCCTTGGCGTATTTTTCAAGGTTTGTTGGCCTGGCTGTGCGCTTTGCTTGTTTCTTTGCTTTAGAAGCGGCTTCGGTTTTTGCTGCTACAGCTTTTGTAGCGAGTTCTTTTTTGTTTGCTTCCTTTTTTGCGGAATCGGCTTTTATGGAGCCTTTCTGTACAGTCGCCGAATCACGCTTGCTTTGTGTTGTAGACAAATGCGCTGTAGAATCTTTGGGGCTTGCATCTTTTTCAACGGTTGCAAGCGAGTCTGCGCTTGTATTTGGGGATGCAGCAAGCCTTTCTTCTTGTACTAGTTCTTCTTGCTGGTTTACGGTGGTCGAGTCGATTTCTACAGTTTCTTGCTTTGGAACTCTGTACCGCTTGTAAGACCCGCTCTTTCTGTCGTATCCTGGGCGTACGGGAAAAGCGCAGCTTGAGAGCATTCCCAAACAGCATACAATAACAATTCCCGTAATGACGCGACTTTTGAAAGCCATCAAATTAAATTTAAATAATTACGGCTCTCAAGAAAAGCTTTATTTGCTGTCATGCCTGCCTCTGAGCAGGCATCTCCATCTTAGTCTCGTGAATTATTTTTAGCCGATAAATCCGTGTGGCTTGAATCCGAGACCTTTCACAAGCTCAAAATCTTTGCAACTGTTTATGCCTGCGGTGGTGAGCATGTCGTCCGTAATCGCTGCATTTGCACCGCTCTTGAATGCTCGCTTGCCGTCGTCGCCCAAAACGCCGCGACCGCCTGCAAGACGGATGAATGCCTTCGGGTTGATGAATCGGTAGATTGCCACGATGCGGCAGAACTCGTCGTTCGTGAGCTTCGGGAGATTCTCGTACGGTGTTCCGGGAATCGCGTTCAGCACATTTACCGGAGTGGACTTCACGCCGAGTTTGCGCAAATCCAGGCACATGTCGATTCGGTCTTCCATCGTTTCGCCAAGGCCCATGATGCCTCCGCTGCAAATTTCAAGACCTGCGGCAAGGGCGTTCTGGAGTGCGCCGATTTTATCGTCGTAGGTGTGTGTTGTGCAAACATCCGGGAAGTGGCGGCGGTACGTTTCCAGATTGTTGTGGAAGCGGGTGAGGCCTGCTTCCTTGAGCTTGTCGAACTGTTCCCTGTTCAAGAGGCCTGCCGAAAGGCAAATCGAAAGCTTCGTCTCTTTTTTCAGGCGACGGAGCGCTTCGCTAATCTGTTCCACGTCGCGGTTCGAAAGCGTACGGCCCGAAGTCACGATGGAGTAACGCGGGATGCCTGCCGCTTCTTTCTTCTTTGCGTCGGCGACAATCTCGTCGGCACTGAGCAACTTGTATTCAGGAGCGCCGGTGTGGTAGTAGCTGCTTTGGGCGCAGTATTTGCAGTTTTCAGAGCAGCGACCGCTGCGGGCGTTCACGATGGAACAAAAATCAAAGTCGTCACCGTGGAACTTTTTGCGGATTTCGTCTGCGGCTTTCGTGAGTTCGTCGAGGTCTTCGCTTAAAAGCTTGATGGCGTCCTCGCGAGTAATTTCGTAACCATCATTTAAAACTTTATTTTTGAGTTCTTGAACGAAAGACATTTCTCACTCTCTGTTTTTGAATTTTTTTTTCGGTGCCAAATATAGCTATTTAGGGAAGGGGTGACAATGAAAAAGCCCGGCGGTGAGGCCGGGCGAATTTCAAATAGCGATAGAATTTCTCAAAATTCGATTTTGTCTTAGAGGCGAGTTAGACCAGGCGCGAATCCTCTGTAGCGTACAAATCGTACGTGAGGAGGTGAGCAACGCCGTATAACGAAGCCTATAAGGCAAAAGATTATGCAAACGGCGTCATGACCTGCCACAAAACTGCTTTGTGTGCATGAAGCCTATTCTCTGCTTCTTCGAAGCTCATGTTCACGTCGAGATTGTCCATCACAGAGTCCGTGATTTCTTCGCCGCGGTGAGCCGGCAAGCAGTGGCTGACCTTGCAGTGAGACGGAGCGAGCTTCAAGAGTTCGTCGTTGATCTGGAACGGCAAGAAGTGGCTCTGCTTTGTAGCCTTTTCGCCTTCCTGACCCATAGAAACCCAAACGTCGCTATAGAGAATGTCGGCGTCTTTGACAGCTTCCTTCGGATCGTGGAATACGCGATACTGGCAACCGTGCTTCTTCAAGCCGGCCTCCGCTTCTTCGACAACCTTAGAGGGCTGTTCAAAACCCTTCGGGCAGGCGAGCGTGAAGTTCATACCGACTTTAGAGCAAAGGGCAAGGAAGGAGTTCGCGACATTGTTGCCGTCACCGATGAAAGCGACCGTTTTCGGCTTGTTGCCGTTCTTGAATCCGCCGAGATTTTCTTTGATCATCTGTGCAAATGCGATAGCCTGGCACGGGTGGTAATCGTCGGTCAATGCGTTCACGACCGGGATGGAACCGTATTCAGCGAGTTCTTCGACGAGCTGCTGCTTGAAGCAACGGACCACAATGGCGTTCACCCAGCGGCTGAGGCAGCGGGCAACGTCCTTGACGCTTTCGCGCTTGCCAAGACCGATAGAATCCGGGGAGAGGAGCACGGCGTGGCCGCCGAGCTGGTTCATGCCCACCTGGAAAGTCGTAATAGTTCGCAGCGACGGTTTTTCGAAGAACATGGCGATGTTCTGGCCGTGGAGTCGGTCAGAGACCTTACCAGCGTGAACTTCAGCCTTGAGACGCGAGGCAATCTCAATGGTTTCGAGAACTTTTTCTTCACTCCAGTCGGTCAAGCGGAGGAAGTGTTTGTTGCGATCTATCATTTGGTTTCCTTTGGGGTTATCCCTATTTATCGTTTGATTTATGAATCAACAGATGTCTTTTTGTCGCTAAAATTGGTCACTTTTCTAAATGAAAAACGAAAAAACGGAGCTTTTACACTCCGTCTTTTACAGGAAATCACAAGAAAATGCTAACGGATATTAGCGAAGTTTCTTTTTGTGACGGTCACGACGACGGCGCTTCTTACGCTTGTGAGTCGCAATCTTCCTGCGCTTTCTTTTCTTTCCGCAAGGCATGTTGTATCTCCGTTAAAGGTTAAACTTAAAAATACGCCACCAAATAGAGAAAAATTTTATTTGGTTGTCAAGGGGTGAGTCTTAAGTTTTAACACTAAACTTAAGACTTTAAAATGCATTGAAAATGTAATAATGTACGTCATGCGGGCGGGGCCCCAGCTCGAAAAAACTTAAACCCATCCTGGCGCAAGCGCCAACCTTACGGCTCGACCATGACCATACAAGTATGGTCGCGGCACTCGCCTTTTAAGGTTGTGGCCGACGCTTTATTCTCTCAACGTTTTTTATAAGACTAAAGTTAAGTCATTAGTCTCACTATTAACGATATTTATTTTCTCTAGTCTCTTGTCTCACCGACGAGTTCCATCGCCTTCCTGATGAGGGCGGCGGCGCCTCCGTAAAGGTGGGCGCGCGGACTCTCGTTGCTGAGCGTGGCGCGGAATTTGCGGGCGCCCGGGAGTCCTGCAAAAAGCCCGTAGAGGTGCTTCACGAGAATCGTTGCGGGGCAACCTTCGGCAGTCTGCTTCTCGACGTAGGGGAGGTAGGCTTCGAGGAGCGCCTTTCGAGTGGCGGGGCGGGCGTTCCCGGCGATGATTTCTGCCGGGTCATTGCTTTCGGCGCGGATATCCCCGAAGATTCTTTCGTCGGCATCGTGCAGAAACCACGGATTCTCGTACGCTTCACGACCGACCATCACGCCGTCCAAATCCTTCAGCTGTTCTTCGACCTGGTCGAGTGTCTTGATGCCGCCGTTGATGCTCAGGTTCAGCTCCGGCATTTCTGCCTTGAGGCGGTGGACGAACTCGTAATGGAGCGGCGGCACTTCGCGGTTCTCTTTGGGCGAGAGCCCCTTGAGCCAAGCCTTGCGCGCATGCACGATGAAAATTTTGCAGCCCGCGTCATGCACGGTCTGGATAAAGTCCGTGAAAAATTCCCAGCTGTCCAGGTCATCGACACCAATGCGGCACTTGATAGAAACTGGAATCGAAACAGCGTCCTGCATCGCCTTGAAGCAATCGGCGACGACGTTCTTCTCTTTCATGAGGCATGCGCCGAAGTTCCCGTTCTGCACACGGTCCGAAGGGCAACCGCAATTCAGGTTGACTTCGCTAAAGCCTGCCGCTTCCACGAGCTTTGATGCGGCGGCGAGATCCGCCGGATTGCTACCGCCAAGCTGCAATACAGCCGGGTGTTCAAACGGCTCGTGCCCGAGAAACAAGTTCTTGTTCTCGCAATGCAGAAGCCCCGTAGAAACGACCATCTCGCTGTATAGCAGAATATGCTTGGAAAGCAAACGCAAAAAATAACGTTCGTGGCGGTCCGTGCAGTCAAGCATCGGCGCGATGGAAAGTCTACGGTTGAAGTCGATGTTCATGAACGCAAAAATAGAAATTTTGCGAATCTTATTTATGCAATAGGCTTGTCGGTGCTTTCAACAGCCTTGTCGTCTGTCCAGAGGATGACCTTGTTTCGGCCGTGTTCCTTGCCTTCGTAAAGTGCCTTGTCAGCGAGCTGAATGCACTTTTCGGCGCCTTGACTGCTATCGAACTGGGCTACGCCAAGCGTAATGGTGACCTTGATTTCGTATCCGCCAAAGAATATGGTTTGATTTTCGATTTGCTTGCGGAATCGTTCAGCAACGTGCGCAGCATCCTTCAGTTCTGTTTCTGGCAGGAGCGTCAAGAATTCCTCACCGCCGTAGCGGGCGAGCACATCGTACTTGCGGAGTAGACTGCGGATAGTGCTTGCGACTGACTTGAGCACGGCATCGCCTGCGGCGTGTCCATAAGTGTCGTTCACATCCTTGAAATGGTCGATGTCGATAAAGATGATGCTGAAAGCCTTCCTAAAGCGGTTTGCACGGTCAACTTCCTTTTCGATCGTCCTGTGCATATCGCGACGGTTCGGCAGTTGCGTGAGTTCATCGGTTCTCGAAATCAAGTCCAGTTTCTTGTTAGCTTGTTCAAGCTCGTAGGTCCGTTCCTTGACTTCTTTTTCGAGCAATTCCCTGTGGGCGTTCAGTTCCTGAATCTGTCGTTTGATGGTCGCATGCATCTGGTTAAATACTTTAGCCAGTCTGCCAATTTCGTCCTGACTGCTCTTCGCCTTGAATTCCTCGATGTTGAGGTTTCCTTCTGTAATTTGCGAAATGTGGTCAATCAAGTTGTTTAGCGGCTTGCAGACAATCAGGATCTGCCAGAGGGACACAAGCAAAATGGCGATGATGGAGCTGTATAGAATGATTCGGCTGACGTGCTGAACCGACGATACCATCGTGTCGATTTCTTTCTTGGGTTGCAGTGCGATAAGACCAAGGTCGTAAGTCGGATTGAATGTCCTGTTGATGAGGTAGGATGTCCCGTTATCAAGAGTAAGGAATCGAATGTTTCCATCGTCGTCCTGCTTGAGGTTCATGTCCCCAAGTCCAAGCTCCGAAATCTTGTGGACTCCGTCGAGCCACGTTCTCATGTCTGGGTGGTATAGAATTTCGCCTTGACTGTTGCAGGCGATGAGGATGCCGTTCTGCCCGACTTTATAGTCTGTGAAGTATTTCCAGAGGCGACGGATTGAAAAGCTCGAAATCAGTCGACCGTCTCCTATGGCTCGGTCCGATACGACAACGCCAAACGCGCGCTTGGGTGTGCCGTCTGCATCGCGGTACCATGGTGAAATGGTCGGCCGGTGGGGTGAAATTCGGTTGAACTCGATGGGGTAGCTGATCTTTGCAGAACCCATCATGGAGTTGTTGCAGATGAGATTGTAATTTCTGTCGAAAAGGGAGATGGTTTCGCCAGAGATGAACAGCGATGAGATATTGTAGCTCTTGAGGTACCCTGCCGCTGTGAGCTTGTCCATACTCTGTATTTCGGATGTCTTGGCTAAAAGTGAAAGGCGGCTTGCAAACTGTTCCATTTCGTTGTTTGCGGTGTTTGCTAGTTGCTGAAGCTGAGTTTCGTTTGTGTCGTAGCTCAGTTTCAAGGTCGTCTTCATTTGCCTCTGAGTAAAGATGTATGTTCCTATCATCACGATGACAAGCATTGAAACTATCAGGAGCAACAGGCTCTTGATAATGATGCTATTCGTGAGACTGGAAATCTTTAAACTCATACGTATCTTTTATAAGAAATATAACTAATGGATTAACATTCCGTTAGCGCTTCTTTCTGCGAGTGAAGGCGAAAATGAAGCCTATGAGAACCGCAATGGCAAAAATCCAGGGGGTACGGCTAAATCCGGAATCCATTTCTGGGTTTGGCTTAGGTTGTTCGGTGATGTGGCGCGAATTGCCGTTGCTGTCCTTGATGCCTAGGGCCTTATGCCATGTGGAGCGGAATTCGGCAAATGTGAGGTTATTTGCGCTTCTGTAATTCAACCGTCTGTTAATTTCGTTTGAGTAGTTTGTAAGAATTTCGTAAATTTTTTCTTCAGAATAAAGTGCTGGAATTTCAAGGTGATCCCAGATGGCGCTGAACATGGAAACAAGAATTTGTTCGATATCGCCCCATTCCGGGATGGCTGTATACGTTTTCCCGGATTCGAGCATGGTCACGAGCGTCTTGTAGTCATCGTCCTTGGACCAGCTTTTGAGCACCTTCTTCGAGGCGGGAAGCATACCTATCTGCTTTGTGTAGGAATTCAGGTTCTCGTCATTCGTAAGGAACAGCAAAAGCTCAAGAGCTTCGGGCCTGTTGTTGCCTACCGGGATGGCGAGATTGCTGCCTCCGATAAAGCTTATGGATCCATCTGTGCCTGTCGGGATGGGGAGTGCCATTACGCTATCCTTGCCGATTCTCGTATTGATAAGGCCGCCCTTTGCCCCTTCGAAACGGGTCTGCATGATGACTTCGGACGTGTTCACGATAAAGGCGAGTTCGCCTGCGTTAAAGTGCTGCACGATTTGGGCCGTGTTCATTTGCAAGGCGTCCGTGCTCACAAGCGTATCAAGTACAAAGCTCAGATACTTGGCGATACCGTAAATGGTCTTGGGGGTAAGGATTGCGGCTTTCCATTTGCCGTTGTTGTCTTTTTCGATGAAGTTGCCGCCGTTGCTCCAAATCCAGGGGGCGAAGTTGTGCGGAATATTCCAGTCGCTTTTGCCCGGGAATGCGAATGCACGGACCTTGGTGCCGTCATCGAGCACTTCGTGGGCGTTGTTCACTTTGCGGACTGCATTCACGAATCCGTCGAATGTGGCGACATCTTCAGGCTGGATGTTGTGCTTCTTGAGAATGCGCTTGTTCGCAAGAATTGGGCGGATGTCGATGAACCATGGCACGGAGTAAATGATCGTGTCGGAATCGATGCGGGTCGTTTTCCAGCTTACAGGGACGAACCTGCTGGAGTCGATTGATGAAAGCCAGGGGTTTAAAGCCTTGATTTCGCCGCGGGAGGCAAAATACGGAATCCATGTCGTGCCGAGCTGGAGAATGTCCGGGGCGCCGTTGCCTGTGGCCAGCGTTGTCGAAATGCGGTTCCAGGCTTCACCCCAGTCCAAGACGGCGACTCTAGTCTTGATGCCTGTTTTTTTAGTGAAAAGGTTCAGTCTCTGTTCAAGTTTTTCTTGGGGAGATGCCCCGTTAGGCATGATCCAGACGGTGAGTGCATCTTGCGTAGGTGCGGGCTTTGCTGGCGCCTTTGCTGCAAAGGTGGCGGATACTGCGATTGACGAGATGATGCATATGAGTTGAAGAAAACCTTTCATAGAACCTTCTCCTTTTTCCAAACCTTTAAAAACTATAACTAATATATATGTTTTTTGTAAATTTGCTAAATAAGATAAAACAAAATCTGTTGAAAATCTATGATGAAAATCTGAGGAGGGGTAAAATGCTGGCTGTTTGTGGAATTGTTCTGAAAAAGGGGCGAGTCTTGTTGTGCAAAAGACCTGTTGGCATGAATTTTCCAGGTTTTTGGGAACCTCCAACAGAAGTGATAGACGAAGGTGAAACTCTCGAAGATTCCTTGGAAAAGGCGATTTTTGAGCGATTAACGTCAATTCCGCAAAAAATCCATCATTTGGGAGCTGTAGATTTTGCTTATGGCGAAGGAGGTCGGCTCTTTGCTTGTGAAGTCGAATTACAACGTAATTTTATCCATATATATGGATATGACGACTTTCGCTGGGTGAAATTGCAAGACTTGAAACGCTTTAGAATGTTAAAACCACATGTGACGATACTCACGGAACAAAACGGTTCGGAAAAATAATTGGATAATAATTGAACACTACTAGCAAATCCAAATATTCTTTCTTATATTTTTAACGAAACAAAAAAACACTTAATTATAAGGAGTATGTAAACATGAAAAAAGGAATCCTGGCCCTTCTCTGTGCTGGTGCAATTGCGCTGACCGGCTGCTATGGTAGCTACGCCGTATTCAACAAGGTCCATAAGTGGAATGGAACCTTCGGCAATAAGTGGGCAAATTTCTGCATGCACGTGTTGCTCTGGATCTTGCCGGTCTACGAACTTAGCTTGCTTGGCGACGCCCTCCTTTTTAACTCCATTGAATTCTGGTCGGGTTCTAATCCGATGGCTTCTGGAGACTCTTACTTCGAAAAGGATGCTCAGGGCAACTCCGTTGCTGCTGTGAAGAACGAAGACGGCTCCCTCTCTGTGCAGTACACGACATCCAAGGGTGAAACCACGAATCTCACTCTCCAGCGCGATGAAAACGTCGTCCGTGCTCTCGATGCCAATGGCGACCTCGTTGCTCAGTACGAAATCGAAAAGTAATCAATTTATCGATCTAGTCTTTGGACGCTCTCTGGAAATTCCGGAGGGCGTTTTTTTGTCTCCCCTTAATCCCCATAGCCCAAAGGCACGAAGTGCCGTGCTCATACCCCATAGCGAGCATTTTACTTCCTACCGCCTACTGTCTACTTCCTACTGATAAACAATGCTACTAACTAATAACTAGTAACTAATAACTAAAATTTTATATATACTTACTACCATGTTAGGTCGGGTTGTCTATTGCCGGTTGTTAGGCGCGTTGGAGTTGCTGTTCGCGATGCTTGTCGCGACGGTTCTTTGCGCATGCAACGGGAGCGATCTCGCTCGTGGCGATGAGGCGCTCCGCATTGGCGATTACGACCGCGCTGTCGCGAACTTCTCGAAAGTGCTTGATGCTGAACCTGCAAACCGCGATGCCCGCTATGGGCTTGCGATTGCGTATTACGCCATTGCCGAGGACAAGGAACGCTTGAAGGAACGCACTCTTGCGCTCTGGGAACGTACAGTTCGCGAATTCAAGATTTTGTCTGTAGTCGATTCTAGCGAGAAGTCGAAGCCTATGTATTCGACATCGCTATTTTACCTAGCCCGTGCGATGCTTGCCGAAAATGCGCAGGCGAAGGTGATGTCGCTTTTGGACCAGTCCATTCAGCTGGACCCGGAAAATTACTTTAGCTATAATCTGAAGGCGTTGATTCTTGCCGGACAAGGCGACACCGATGGCGCCAAGAAAATTTATGCGTACATCGTGACGAAGGAACCGAAATTTGCATCGGCGTATGTGAATCTCGGAAACCTTTACTGGAATGCGCACGACTATGAATCTGCGTGGGATATCTGGTCGATGGGGCGTGAGGCGTTGCCTCAAGATGCTGTGCTTGCCAAGTGGACACGCATAGCCGAAGACTCGCTCAAGGCGATGGTTTATTCGGGCAAACTGTGAGCGGGTAAGCCATGAGAAAATTCGAAAAGACGCTCTTGGACTCCGTGAAAGGAGGCTCCTTGCTGCACCAGGGCGGTGAAGCCTCGATTTACCTGTTGAATGTGGGCGGCAAGCCTTTTGTGCTCAAGTGGTATAACGACGGATTCTCGTTTGACGAAAGCGTTGTTGAACGCTCGCATAAAGTGCGTGAGCCGGGGTTGTACCGCATTGAAGAATGGGGCAATCGCGATGGGACGCCTTACCTGATTTATGATTATATAAATGGCGAATCTTCGGAATCGCTTGGTCGGATGCCGGTGGCGGTCGCGCTTGTGGCGCTTAGGCAGGTGGCGGCTACGCTTGCTGCTTTGCGCAAACAGAATGTGTCGCATGGAGATTTGAGCCCTGCGAATGTGATTTTTGCGGTAGATGAAAGTGCGCATGCTGCCGGTGAACGTGCGGAAAACACTGGACTTGGACTGCATACGGTCTTGATTGACTGCGGCATTGTCGGGCCGGGCGCGCTTGCGTATGCGGCTCCGGAGCGCTTTCAGGGCAAGCCTGCCGATGAAAAAAGCGACTTGTTCAGCCTTGGGCTTTTGCTGTATCGCTGGATTGCGGGCGAGGACTTGATTACTGCGGATGGCTATGAGCGGTTTGCAGAGCAGATGGCAAGTGTGCAGGACCTGAACATCTCGGAAAAGCTTTATGCGACGGGCGCCTTTGATTCGCCCGAAGGCGCGCAACAGTTTTCGGCACTGGAGCCGCTTTGGTCGGGGCTTCTCTGTGCGGACATCTCGGACCGCGTCGAAGACTTTGACGAACTTGATGAAATCCTGGAAATTGCACTTGATAAAGTGTCGCATGGGGAGATTGCGCTTTCGGCTTGCGTTACCCAATATGCCAAGTCCATTAATTGCCCAGATGGCAAAAAGAATGCGGTACAAAAGGTTCCAGACACCCTCGAAAAGGGGCTTCCGTTTGTCGTTTGCAAGAAAAATAACTGGCTAAAATGGGCCGTTTTAGGCGTTTCGGGACTTATATTAGTTCTGATAGTTCTGTTGCTTACGAGTGGAACAATGCGTTTCGGTATCGATGCAACAGGGGACCGGCTGTTAAAGCGGTCGAGGAACCTTGAGTCATCTGTAGAAAGCGAGAGGGCCCCTGATCTGAAGGTGGATAGCTTGCTCATGGAACTCCCGGTGCCCTCTGCCGAATAGCTGCATAAACGCAAAAGGGCTTTTTATGAAATCGGAATCCATGCTCGCCACAGAAAAGATGCTTGATGTGGTCAAGACTCTTTTAGATGAGGAACGGCCGGAGGCTCTTTTCCCGAAAATTCTCGAAGTGGCCAAAGGCGTTTTGCATGCCGATGCCGCCGTGCTAGATATTGGTGGCGAAGAACCTCTCCACTTTTCGAATCCGGTGAAGGTTTCTATTTCGATTTCGGCGGTTCGACTTGCGAAAAATGAAAAGCGGGCCGTGGTGTGGAACCAGCTCGATGACGAGTCGGCGGATTTGTCTAAGTCGATTGTGCAGAACCAGCTCACAAGCATTATGGTCTCGCCGTTTAGAACGCCGGATTCCGAGGCGGGTTATCTCTATTTGCAACGCGCTGCCCGCAAGGAACCGTTCACCGATGAAGATAGCGCCCTGTTTGATTCGTTTGTGGCGGTCTGTGAAAAGTTTGCGTTTGCTGCTTACGATCGCTTGCGCGACAAGGAATCGCTCGATACGCTCAAGAATGTTGTCCGCAAGGATGGGATTGTCTATTCTTCTAAGGCGATGGTCGATGTGATTGCGATGGCCGATAAGCTTTCACCGCTCCCGCTCCCTGTGATTATCCGTGGTGAAACGGGTACGGGCAAGGAAGTGATGGCGCGTTACATCCACAAGCACAGTCCGCGTGCCGATAAGCCGTTTATTGCGGTGAACTGCGGCGCCATTCCGGAGCATTTGATGGAATCGCTCATGTTCGGGCATGCCAAGGGTTCGTTCACGGGTGCGATTGAAAACAAGAAGGGCTTTTTCGAAGAAGCTGATGGCGGTACGATTTTCCTCGATGAAATCGGCGAACTCCCGCTCAACATGCAGGTAAAGCTTTTGCGCGTGTTGCAAGAGAAGCACATTACGCGTGTGGGCGACAACCGTGAAATTCCGGTGAACGTGCGCGTGATCAGTGCGACGCATGTGGATTTGGAAGAGGCCGTGCGCGAAAAGCGATTCCGCGAAGACTTGTATTTCCGCATTCAGGTGTTGCCGCTTGAACTTCCGCCGCTGCGCGATCGCGGTCAGGATGTGGTGCTCTTGGCGGAGAATTTTATCCAGCGCTATGGCGCTGAATATGGCCGTGGAAAATTCCACCTGAGCCGTAACGCCGAAAAGGCGCTGCTCGGTTACCACTGGCCGGGTAACGTGCGTGAACTCGAAAACCGTGTGCAGAAAGGCCTGGTGCAGGCGGTGCATGGTGTCATCCAGCCCAAGGATTTAGGACTCGACGACATGCAGGAACAGGCGAAGGAATCGCCGCGCACACTCAAGGAAGCCCGCGAAGCGGTCGAACGCGAAGTCATTTCGCGCACCCTCAAGGACACGAATGCGAACCTCACGCTTGCATCGACAATCCTTGGCATTGACCGCAAGGTGCTGCGTGAAATCATGGAACGCCTTGGCTTGAAAAAAGAAGACTTTAAGGTATAGGGATGTTTTGTAAAATGCTGAAGCTCAATCTAAGGAGACTCACCATGAAAAAGATTGTAATGGCATCCGCTGTGATGGCGGCGACCGCCATGGCGGGCGATTTTGAATCGCGCCCCGAAGCAAGCGTCCCGACGCCTGTCGAACGCTCCGAATCTTTAGATAAAGTCCCGAAAATGTCCGAAAAGGAAAACGTGGACTGGCAGAAAATGCGTGAAGAACGCCGCATTGCCCGTGAGCAGATTCTCAAGGACTTGAGGAACAATTCGGCAGCGGAAAAGAAAGAGCTTCGCGAAGCGATCGCAAAGCCTGCGGTTTCGGAAATACCGCCTGTTGCAGAAAAGCCACTTGAAAAAAATGTGGAAAAGCCGAAGGACGAACTCGTCCGTGAAAAGAAAATGGACGAAAAAGAGCCTCTCAATAATCCACGTGGTGGTTTTGTTCCGTTTGGCCCCGGCCGCATGGAACCGATGCGCCCGTTTAATCCGCGTCCGATAGAAAAGAGTCCGTGGGGAGAAAAGACGAATCCTCATAAATGGGGTAAAGAAAATTCTCCGAGAAAGTAGATGATTCGTTGGTTTGGCTTTATGATGCTTGCGCTTGTGGCTCTGCTTTATGCTGAGACACAGGAGGACGCATATTATCGTGCGATGAAGTTTGAAGAGGCGGGCGATATAACGGCGGCGCTTCAGGCTTTTGAGGAAGCCGCGGCCTTGCCGGGCGAGTACACTGAGGAAATTCAGGGGATTATTCGAGAGTATAAATCGGCTCTTGGCTTAGCGGATGATGATTCTTCTGGTGCTGCAAATAAAGCGAACCCGTGGGAATTTCATGTGGCGGGTGAGCTTGGGCTTTATGGCATGCATTACAAGGAAACGGGTTTGGATACTGCGGAAAAAGGCGGAGACCTATTCATAAATGTGAACCCGTATTTTGACTATGTTTCTGGAATTTGGTCGCACACGTTTGCTGCTTCTGTGCAGGGCGATTATTTCTTGAATAACGACGAAATGTCGGTTCTCGATACGAACGACTGGAATCTCGTGCTGGGCTTGGAATACACGTTGATGGGGCGAGGCATGCTCCTGGACTTGGGTTATGATTTCAATATCGAGGGCGATCAACTTTATTCGGATTTTTATCTCTGGTTTGAGAAAGATCTGTACAAGTTTGAAAAACAGCGCGTTGGTGTAGTCGCGTGGGCGTATTATCAGACTTCTGGTCCGATGTCGTTTGCGGCGTATGCATCATGGCACAGGACTGTTTCGGAGGGCTTGAACGGAACGGTCTATGTGGGGGCGAAATTTGAAGCGGATTCCGCCTTTGACTATAAGTCGTTTATGGAATCTTATGCCGAGTACAAGCAGGCTGCTAGCACCTATAATGACTATTGGCAGTATTTGAGTGACCATGGCGCTGAGATGGGTGATGCTGAATATGAAGCGTATGTGTCGAATTCTCCTGTTGAACCGTCAGTGGAAAGCGTTGTTTATCGCCAGACGATGGGCAAGTGGTTTGGTCCGGTTTTCCGTTCTAGAATTTCGTATAAGTTTAAGAACCGTATTTCCGTTGAAGCGAAAATGAATTTGTTCTACGGTTTTGCAATTGGCGGTCCAGATGATGAATTCAAGAAAATCAAGAAGTTCAATGGCACTTGGGGTGGCATGGTCTCTTGGAAATACAAGATGATGAATTTTTATTTAGGACTAGACCGTAATTATAAACACATGGATTTACCCAATTTCTACAAGGGCTTGTACCGCGAAAGTACGGTTCTCACGCAGCTCAAGTTTGGCGTGAAATGGGATATTTAGAGAATTTGGTAATATGGAGTAAAAAAGAGGCAAGCGGAAGCTTGCCTCTTTTACGTGGAGATAGTGGGAGTCGAACCCATGACCTACAGATTGCGAACCTGTCGCTCTACCAACTGAGCTATATCCCCATAATTGGATGGTGGGCTGAATATAGCTAAAGTAAAGCGGTTTGGCAAGTGAATGGGCTTGGGATGGGCGGACTTCTACTGGAGGTGGGTTGCCGTTATCGTTTCTTGAATACGACGATTTCGGCATCAGCACCGTTCTTGCCGTATTCGCTCACGAGAATATAGCGTTCGTCGCAGGCGATTCCGTAGCAGCGGCCTTCGGCACCTTTCTTTTCGACCTGGTTGCCCCAGTAGCAGGCGTTATCGTCCAGGAACTTGATGCTGTTGCCGTTGATTTTGTATTCCTGATTGATGAACGAACCTTGCAGTACAAAGAGGTTGTCTATGGTCGGCATGTCTTTAATGCCGAGCGCGTTGACTTCTTCAATGAACTTCTGCTTCATGGGCGAGGTGGCGTGCGGAAGCTGGTCCGCGGGGAGGCGCCAGCGCTTGAGCGTCGGGAAATATTTGCGGAGTTCTGCCTTGTACTCTTCGCGGGTAAGGCGCTTGCCTGTGTTCTTGTTGAATTCATCGACGAACTGCGAGCAGAATTCGACCATCTGTTCCATGTTGAAGTCACCGGTGAAAGCGCCGTCCTTGTAGCAGTAGATGCAGTATTCCTCGTTCTTGCTACCGTCGGCGTTGGTGCCGAGGATTTCTGGCGTGAGCGGCATTCCGCAGCTCTGACAAAATTTCATTTCCATAAGTTCTCCTTTTAGATTGTTGTGCCCGTCGGACGGATATCGAATTTGTATTAGATCTTTTTAATTGGGTGGCGGATAACGGTCTTTAACTTTTCTGGGGCGGCTTTACGTGCGTCAGAAAGGTAAATCTCGTGGTGGCGCCTTGTGTCCGAAATGTCGTTTTCGTAACCGTTGTCGGCGATAAATTTGTCCATTGCAGCGACAGTTGCAGGCTCATCGTCGTATGAGCCGGAATGCATGCATTGCACGCAAAGCCCTTCTTCAAGTGTTAAAAATTCCACTTTCGAAAAGTCCATTTTCTTTTTGCGGGTCGCTTCTTCAGTTGCCCATTCGAAATCGGCTTTGGTGACGAAGTCAGGGAGTCTAATGACGGAAATCCACTGGAAGTTTTCCTTGTGGCTGTAATCGATTCCGTCAACATTTTCTTGCCACCAGAAACCTTCAAGTGGCGGAACCACGTAATCAAAGTAACCTTCGATTTTATGGTCGCCTTTCTTGCTCATCTTGATGGTGTAGGCTATGCCGTACAGAAGTTCAATGGATTTTTTGTATTCGCCCTCTTCTTCATTCGGGTTGCCCTTGCCACGTACTGCGATGTAGTTCATCTTCGGAACTGTGACGATCTCGGGTTTGCCTTTCGGCATGTAGAATTCTTTATATTCTTTTTTAAAGTCAAAAGGCATGAAATTCCCTTCTTACAATACGTGTACAAATGTATACTATTTAGTAATTCTCGTCAAGTCCTATTCGCTCTTTTTTTTCAGAATTTGTTAGTATCGATCTCCATATTCCTTTCGTGCTTCTGTTATGCGCCACAAGGAAGATTCTGGTAATCACACCACGTCATATCCCGCATCAGACAAGACTTTCAGCGCTTTCTCGAAATTTTCGGCTTTCACAAGGATATAATCCGTATTGAAAGTGGATATCGCAAAAATTCCGATACCATTTTCAGCAAGAATAGCCGAGAGTTTCGAAAGGATACCTATAAGAGAAAAATCTAGTACACCCTGAATACGGAATCCTCGCCATCCATCATCTCGTTCAATAGTATTTTGGGGTACATCATCTGTTTTGCATACGAGGGATATTTCTTCATCGGTCTTGCCAATGAAATAGAAATCCTTGTCCGTATCAACATCTTTAATGTCCGCTACTTTACAGACGGTTAGTTTATGTTCCAATTTCTTTAGTTTCATTAAGTTGATCCTTTGTTTAATACGGCTTACTGTTTAGCGGTTCTGTGCAACCCCATTCTTGTGCCATTCGCTCGAAGTTCTTCTTGACAATGCGCTTGAAAATGAGGTTGAAGAGCAGGACTCCTATCTTTGGGTTCTTTTCGGGGCCTGTGAATTTCTTCGCTTCGGATGTCATGAAATTGCCGTTGCGGGCAAATGAGCGTCCCATGGCTGTGTAAGAGGCGAGCATCTTGTCGGTCATCTTTTTGATGTAGCTGTTTTCGCGGTTGCGGAGCAAGAAGCTGCCGCCTTTCACGAGTACGCCGCCGCATGTGCAGCCGAGTTGCACTGGGAGCGACTGCAAAAACTTTTCGCCCAAGCGCAGCTGATGTCCTTCGTCAAATCCACCGTGAAGAATGAACGAGAGCTTTGCCGGTTGCTTGCGTTCCGTGGGAAGTGTGCTTAAAAATTCAAGCAACAGGCTCGGCAGACATTCTACAAAGAGCGGCACAGCAATGATGATGTTGTCGTTCGTCATGAACGCTTCGCGGGCTTCGTCCCATTCGGCATGGTTCGAGAGTGAATAAAGCTTGTGCGTGAATCCCGCTTGTTCGAGCCCTTCGGCAAAAGCTTGGATAATCTTATTCGTGTTGCTGTTCTTTTTGACGCGCGGGCTTCCGTTAATTATGATGACGTGTTCGGCAGAAGTGGGCGCGACGCATTTTGCAGAAGAAACTGCGGCGTTTTCGCAAGCCTCATCCTTGTCTAGCGAGATTACGCCGAGCGAATGCCCTGCCATATTTCTGGCGACTCGCATACTCCACTCTTCGAGCAGTTCTCGGTTGCCGTTGCCTTTGTAAATGACTCCGAAATTTAGCGGGTGATATCGCAACTGGTGGCGTTCCCAGCCGTCGCGGAATTCGATGTACATATTTAGCATTGGGACGACTCGGTCCAAGACTCGCTTGCCACGGTAGTCGATAAAACCAAATTTCGTGTCTGCTACAACCCAAAGATTTTCGGCTGCGACCAACTTTTTGAGAATGATTTCGTAGTCGTCCTTGATGGCACAAACACCCGGAGTTTTCAGCCAGCAGTTGTTGCAGCCCATGCAATGCATGATTTTTAAATCTGAGGTGTTGATGATTTCTATTTTTTCGTTTTTGTCCGCAAAAAGTGCTTTAATCTGTTCCGAGATATTGCCTGATTCCAATGTATTCAAAACTAAAGTCATTTTAATGTTGTTCTCGCGACGGCGAGAATCTCCTTTTTATATATAACACTTAAGGTCTTGAAAAGTGTCACTAAATTTTATCGCAATTCGTCGATTGCTTTTTGCAAGTTCGCGAGGAACTTCCCGGCATGAGCCCCGTCCATTTGCGTATGGTGGAATTGGAACGAAACCGGCAATTCATAGCGGAAAAGACGTTTCCTGTAACGTCCCCAAATCATAAAGGGGTTGTTAAAAATGCCGGAATTCATGCCGACCGCGCCGTCGATTTCCGTATCGATAATAGCCGATGTTCCGATGACCATGCTGTTTTCGGACAAGTCCCAATCCCCACAACTTTCCGCCACGATTTTTGTGTACTTGAGGTAATTGCGGTTGAAAGTCGCTAAATCTTCAGAATACGGGATGTCACAAGAGCTGACTTCGCCTTCATCGTTTTTCACGATTGTATTTACCGCAATCGAATCGTATTGCATGAGCTTGCCGTTTACCGGGAGCATGTAGAACTCCTTGACGCTTGATGCCGCCTTGCCGATGCAGTAATCCATAAGCATATTAAATTTCAAGCCGCGCTTCTTGCTCACCTTCACGAGTCTTGTGACGTTCAGCGTTTTGAAAAATGTCACCATCGGATTTGGAGCTTGCATCCAAAACTCAAACGCCTTCGCTCTCGTTGTGCTTTTCGGATTGATTTCTTTTGCCATAATGAATTGTTGTTGAAAATTTTTTTTTTGATGTATTTTGTTTGCTGCGTTATGTCTTTTGTTCGGCGCGGTTCAGTTTCATCACTTTCACGGGGCGCTTGCTGCCGCCATAAAGATTTTCGCAGTAGCGCATTTCGCCGGTTTCACGGAACCCGCATTTTTCCATCACGCGGCCAGAGGCGGGGTTGTCGATGAAAAAGTCGCTCCAGAGAATGTCAATGTGCTTTTCATTGAAGCAATAGTCTATCATCTGCTTTAACGCTTCAGTACAAATTCCTTTGTTCCAGTAAGGCTTTGCAATCCAGTAACCGGCTTCAGCTTCGTTCTCGCCGATGTCGATGTTGCTTTCGCCTTTGAGCAGGTAACCGATACAGCCGATGGGTTCTCCCGTTTCTTTCAGTTCGATAGCCCACATGTGATCACCGCCGAAAATGGTGCGGATGATTTGTAGGCTTTCTTCTACGTTTTTGTGCGGTTCCCAGCCGGCGCGAGGTCCGACATCTGGGTCACTTGCGTATTTGAACAAAGCTTCGGCATCGCTTTCGCGCCACGGGCGCAGTAAAAATCTATCTGTTTCCATTTGCGTATGTCTTGAAAAAATGTTGTAAGTGCTTCTCGATGAATTTGAGTGCTTCTTTTTCGCATTTCGGCTGGCGATCGACTTTAGAAATCCAGAGTGCGACGGGCGCAGTAATCTCTGTTGCGAGCATTTCTGGGTCGTCCTTGACGATTACGCCTGCGGCCATCAACGTCTCGAGAATCTTCTTGTACATTTGCAGAAGCCCGTCCACCTGATGCCTTGTCGTGATTTCGGCGAGGCGCTCGCTGCGGAACTGTTCCTGCACTAAAAAAATGCGCATTTTCTTGATAATCGGGTCGGTCATCGTGAAACGCACTTTCTTCATCGTCTCATGGATGAATCCGTCGATATTTTCGGGGATTGTACCGACCTTTTTCGCGGAGCCGAACGATTCCTCGTAACGCGCTTCAGCGATGTCGATCAGCGAATTCAGAATGTCTTCTTTACCCTTGAAATGCTTGTAAAGCGACGGCGCCTTGATGCCGACATCCTGTGCGATTTGCTCCACGCTTGTACCGTCGTAACCGTTTTGGGCAAATAGCGTTAATGCGGTTTCTAGAATTTTTTCCTTTGTGGACATGGCGCCTCTTGTTTCGTAGTTGGCGATCTTTTATAGATGGCTAATGATTGTTAGCTAATGATAGCTAATAATATTTAGCCTGTCAATAACAAAAAATTCCCCGGCAGGATCGCCGAGGAATTTTTTAAGTGTCCTTTGGGAGGTCTAGAATTTGAACACTGTTTCGACACCGAAGGAGAGGTTTAATTCTTTGCCGTAGTCCTTTGTGCTGACCCATTGTCCGTGGGTTAAAGATTCCCAATCATCGCCCAAGGGGAGTATTGCCTTTGCGAAACCCTTTATGTCAAGATTGTTGACCGGGGAGAAATAGGCGCGTGGTCCTAATTCCAACGTTCCAAGTTCGCGATCGGAGTCAATGGTGTTTGTGTGCCATTCTATGACGCAACCGAGCGTTAAGGCGTCGTTTATGGTAAAGTCGGCTTCACCGTAAGCGAACTTGTATTCCGGAATTTCATCGCCGTGAATTGTGGCTAATGCAAGGTCGTCATCGAAGATGGCGAAGAAGAAGCCGGTCTTGAGTTGGAACCCGTCGAGATTTAATGCCGGTTCAATTAAGAATGCGTGCGTTCCGTTCGGATTGGATTTTGTCAGGCGGTCCACATGCAAGCCATAAACAGTGTGGATGTCAAACGGTCCTAATGCGAGATTTGCATCCAAGCCTGTGTGGAGTTCATTGGCTTTGTCGTTCTGCCAGCTCTTGTAGTGGATGTACGGACGGAATGTGTGGCCGTCGATTTCAAATTGGTATGCGGCATGTGCATCGTAGCTTTTGCCGATTTCTTCGGGGCAGTCCGTAAATTTCCCACATGGGGCGTCGTTGTTGTGACGGCCAAAACCCAAACCGAGCTGGAGTCCGAAGTAGTTAAATTCGAGACCGCGGATGTCGTGTTCCCTCATACCGGCGGCGTTGACTCCCTGGTCATCGAATTTGTAGAACTTGAATGCACCTTCTGAGAAAGTCAAGTCACCGAACTTAAACGAGGTGTTTTCATTTATAGTGTATTTGACAAAAGCTTTGTTGTAATACACGGACGGCTTTTCGAGGTCTCCATCGGCTTCGATTTCGACAAATGCAGACCAGCTGTCGTTGAATTTGACGTTCACGTCAACATCGACTGTCGAAGCGTAGCTGTGCATGAACTTGTTGTTGTCTTCCATGTTGAGGTCGCCGTAAGCATCGAATTCGGCTTTACCAGAAATTTTGAATTCAGGCCCCTTCTTTTCTGCGGTGACTTCTGTTGCTTGTGGAGGAGCTGGTGGTTGCGGGTTCGGCAATGCTTCAGGTTGCTGTGCTGGCTGAGTTGCAGTTTGGGGCGCTGGAGTAGTCTGAGCGAAAGCGCCTGCGGCGATAAGTCCGAGCGTCATGGCGGTAAGTTTTATTGAATTCATAGTTATTTTCTCCTTGTATGTAATAAGAAAATAACTTAAAATATGCTAAATAAATAATATATTTGTATTCCAAATTGGAATATTTGTACAGAGTAAGTGAAAACAGCGGTTTCTAAAGTTGAAAATTACTTCATCTTGAACGCAAGCATCGTGATATCGTCGAACTGCGGGGCGTTCCCGGCGAAATCCTTGACCGCCATGCGGACTTTGCGGCACAGGAGGCGGATGGAGTCGTTTTTGGATTCGTTCAGGACGTTCTGGAGGCGTTCCATGCCGAATTCCTCGTCCTTTTCGTTTGTGGCTTCGGGAATGCCGTCGGTATAGGTGAAAATCGTGTCGCCTGGCTGGAGTTGCACTTCGAATTCTTTGTACTTGTAGCCTTCCATGCCGGCGAGGACGAATCCGCTTTTGAGGGGCGCGACTTCGAAATCTCCGTTCGCATGCTTAATGAATGGCTTTTCGTGACCGGCATTGGCGTAGACGAGGTGACCCGTCTTGATGTTCAGTACGCCGCAAAGGCATGTGACAAACATGTCGTGGACATTGTGCTCGGCGAGTTCGTCGTTCGCACGGCTGAGCGCTTCGGCGGGCGAGAGGCCTTGTTGCAGGTTGTGCCTCAGCACGATTTTGGAGACCATCATAAAGAGCGCTGCAGGTACGCCTTTGCCCGAAACGTCTGCAATCACGAGGGCCAAATGGTCGTCGCCGATCATGAGGTTGTCGTAAAAGTCGCCGCCAACTTCAAGTGCGGGGCGCATCATAGCGTAGTTGTCGAATCCTTCGACATTGACTGGCTTTGAAAGCGATGCTCGCTGGATTGTCGTTGCGATGGAAAGTTCTGTATGGACTTTCTGCTGCTTGGCCGTGGCTTCGGTCAAGTGCTTCACGTATTCGTCGAGTTCCGTTGCCATCTCTTCGTACGAACGCGCGAGTTTCCCGACTTCAGAGGTGAAATAAATGTACTGGTGGCATTTTTGCAGCGTGTTGTGGATTCTTTCGTAAATATCCGTATTCTGGCCGAAAGTCTTTGCAATTTCGCTCATGCTTTCGATGGGCTTTGTGATGGTGCGCTCCATGTAATAGAGGAATCCAAGTGAAACCCAGATGCCGATGTTCAGTAAAGCGCCGATGTAAAAGTAGACGTAGTTCCAGAGGTAAAGGTTATTTTCGCCGTATTTAAGAGCTATGCTCGGGTAGCTTGCGGTCCCGATGGCGACCGAGATGATGATGCTTGTGGCGAGGAAAAACAGAATAAATTTTTCATTGAGTGAAAACGAAAAGATGAACTTGGTAGACTTGTTCTGTTTTTTGCGCATTTTTCGCTGACAAATGAGCGAGGCGCAAATTAGGTACGGGAACCCCACAATCACCATCGTAATAAACTGGTTGAAGAAAATGTTTGCCGAGAGCATCGAAAGGTACTGTTCGTCGTACTTGAGCTTGATGACGCTTACGACCATGAATGCAGCGGCAAGCGAATCGAGAATGACAATAATCATGTATTGCACATTCTTGTAAACCTTGTCAAGCTTGAATTTGTTCTTGTCATTGCGGCGGAGGCGGTTCCAGATCACGGCGGGAACGTAGCCGTAAATAATTTGGACGAAAAATCCTGGGATGAAGATGATCGCATCGTAGCCTGAAATGATGTCTGCGACGAGGTTGGCGATGGCGCAGCCGAGAACGCCTGCAAATCCAAAAGAAATACCGAACAATAGGGGGAGTGCAGCTACAATGCGGACTTCGGTCGTGTCGGAAATCTTGAAAAGCTCTCGGCAGGGGTACCCGAGTACAAAGAAAATCAGCCCGCAAATAATAGCTATGAGTATATACTTATGAATTTTCTTCATAAAAACTCCTTCTTGTTTTTTAATATAAACATTTTTGGGAGAAGGAGAAAAACGAAAAGCACTTCTCAGAGAGAAGTGCTTTATCGCGGGATAGACGAGGCTTGAACTCGCAACCTCCGGCGTGACAGGCCGGTGCTCTAACCAAAATTGAGCTACCACCCCAAGTGGTCTGATTGATTTCTCAATCAGTGAACCATATTTAAAAACTTGTTTTGATTCAGTCAAGTCCTTTGGGCAAAAAAAGTGAAATTTCTTTTTAATATGGGATAGTTTTCTATCCAAATGTTCACTATTTTTTAGACAATTTGGCGGTCTTTTCCTATATTTGCGGTCATGACGAAATCTATTGAAATCCGCGATGCTCATGAACATAATTTACGCCATGTCGATTTGACGATTCCCCGCGACTCGATTGTCGTGGTCACAGGCGTTTCGGGCTCGGGCAAGTCGAGCCTTGCCTTTGATACGGTGTTCCAGGAAGGGCAGCGCCGCTTTGTGGAATCGCTTTCGGCGTATGCGCGCCAGTTCATCGGGCGTATGAAGCATCCGGATGTGGAAAGCGTTCGCGGGATTTCGCCGACGATTTCGATTGACCAGAAGACGGTGAACCGTAACCCGCGCAGTACGGTGGGTACGGTGGTCGAGATTTTGGACCATTACCGTTTGATGTTTGCGCGCCTCGGTGTTCCGCATTGCCCCAAGTGCGGCAAGGTGATTCAGGCGCAGTCGGTGGATCAGATTGTCGATAACTTGTATGCTAGCGACGAGAACAAAAAGATTTTGGTGATGGCGCCGATTGTGCAGGAGCGCAAGGGCGAATACCGCAAGGAACTCGCGGAACTCAAGGAAAATGGATTTGTCCGCGTACGCGTGGACGGGACGATTTACAGGCTCGAAGACGTGCCGCTGTTGGTGCGTTACGAGAAGCACACGATTGAAGTGGTGATTGACCGCTTGACGCTCGAACGCAAGAACATGAGCCGTTTGCGTGAGGCGATTGAAGGTGCGCTCAAGCTCACGGACGGAAAGCTTGTATCGTTCTTGCTGACATCGCAGGAGGCGGGCGCGGATGGTGCTGCGAAGGAAGAATACCGCTTGCAGGGTACGCAGCTTGCTTGCCCGAAGTGCGGAATTTCTATCCCGGAACTTGAACCGCGATTCTTTAGCTTTAACGATCCGAAGGGCCAATGCCCCGCCTGCAAGGGCCTTGGCGAAAGTTGCAAGTTCGATATCAATTTGATTGTGCCGAATCCGAATTTGTCGTTGAAAGAGGGCTGCCTTGCCCCGCAAAAGAAGGATGACGGCTGCATCATCTTTAGCGATTTTGGTTGGCGCAATTTGCGCACGATTGCAAACGAAATGCACTTTTCGCTCGATACTCCGTGGAATAAGCTCAAGACGGCGCAACAGGATGCCGTGCTGTACGGGACTCCGAGCGGGAGCGAACGCGGCGTGGTGACGATTATGCAGGAACTTTGGGACATGTGGCATATTTACCACTTCCGAAAGTACATGCAGATTGGTGTTTGCCCTGAATGTCACGGCACGCGAATCAACCGCATTGCGGCGGCTGTCGATTTCCACGGTCATAACATTTGCGAGATGACGGAATGGTCCGTCGAAAAGTCTGTCGAGTTTTTTGACAAGTTAAAGCTCAGTCCAAAGGAACAGCGCATCGGTCGCGAAGTGCTCAAGGAAATCCGCGGGCGCCTTGGATTCTTGAAGGCGGTGGGCCTTGGCTATTTGGACATTAGCCGCAAGGCTTCGACGCTTTCGGGCGGTGAGGCGCAGCGTATCAGGCTCGCAAGCGCCGTGGGGGCGGGGCTCCAGGGCGTGCTTTATGTGCTTGATGAACCGAGCATTGGACTGCACCCACGTGACAACGATAAGTTGCTCGAAATGCTCGAGCGCTTGCGAGCCCAAGGCAACAGCCTTCTCATCGTAGAACACGATGAGGATACGATGCGTCATGCGGACTGCGTGATTGATGTGGGCCCTGGCGCGGGTGTCGAGGGCGGTCGCATTTTGGCGGCAGGCACGGTCGAAGAGCTGGAGAAGAACAAGGCTTCGCTTACGGGCGCGTATTTGAGCGGTCGCAAGTCGATTGAAATTCCGTCGCAGCGCTTGAAGATTGATGCAAAGACGCCGAAGCTTAAGATTTGCGGTGCCTGCGAAAACAACCTCAAGAATGTCGATGTCGAAATTCCGCTCGGAGGTGCGTTTACCGTGGTCACGGGCGTTTCGGGCTCGGGCAAGAGTACGCTCATCAACCAGATTTTGCGCCGTGAACTTGCTCGCGTGTTCTACAATTCCGAAGAACCGGTTGGCAAGTTTGACCATTTGGAAGGTCTCGAAAACATCGACAAGGTCATTGAAATTGACCAGACGCCGATTGGACGCACCCCGCGCAGCAACCCGGCGACTTACACGAAAATCTGGGATGATATCCGCGATTTGTTTGCGGGTATGGAAGAAAGTAAGGTGCGAGGCTACACGAAGAGTCGCTTTAGCTTTAACGTGAAGGGCGGTCGCTGTGACGCTTGCGAAGGTGCTGGCGTGAAGGTCATCGATATGCACATTTTGCCGAGCGTGCAAGTCACTTGCGATGTGTGCGATGGCAAGCGCTTTAACGAAGCGACCAGAGAAGTTTATTTCAAGGGCAAGAACATTTCTGAAGTTCTTGACATGAGCATCAGCGAAGCTGCTGAATTTTTTAAGGACATTCCGAAAATTGCAGAACCGCTCAAGCTCCTTTGCGAAGTGGGCCTTGGCTATTTGACGCTTGGTCAGCCATCGACGACTTTGAGCGGTGGCGAAGCGCAACGAGTGAAGATTGCTTCGGAACTGCGCCGCCCGGGTACGGGCAAGACGCTTTACTTGCTTGATGAACCGACAACAGGTCTCCATTTTGAAGATATTCGCCGATTGCTCGAATGCCTGAATCGCTTGCGCAGTCTCGGCAATAGCGTCGTGGTGATTGAACACAACCTCGATGTGATCAAGTGCGCAGACTGGATTATCGATTTGGGCCCGGATGCGGGCGTGAACGGCGGTCGCATTATTGCGACGGGAACTCCCGAACAAATTGCCAAATGCAAAAAGAGCGAAACAGGGCGATACTTGGCTCCGGTGCTTGCGAAAAAGCATGGTGAAAACAAGCATTTTGAACGCACGGATGAAAAGGGCGAAGATTACTCGCTCGATATCGAAGTGCATGGCGCTCGCAAGCACAATCTCAAGAACATCGACGTGACGATTCCGCGCCACAAGCTCACTGTGATTACGGGCGTTTCGGGCTCGGGCAAGTCGAGCCTCGCGTTCCATACGCTCTTTAGCGAAGGGCAGCGCCGCTTTGTGGAAACACTCAGCACATATGCTCGCCGCTTCTTGGGCCGCCCTGACCGTGGTAGCATTGATTCCATTTCAGGCTTGGCGCCTGCGATTGCGATTGACCAAAAGAGCGCAAGCAAGAGTCCGCGCAGTACGGTGGCAACGCTCACTGAAATTTACGACTACTTCCGCATTTTGTGGGCTCGCGTGGGTACGGCTCACTGCCTCCATTGCGGAAAGCCGGTCAGCTCATATGCAACGGGCGACTTGATGCAGCATGCGTTTGACCGCGACCTCAACAAGATGGTGACGGTGCTTGCTCCGTTCGAAATCAAGGATGAAATTAAGTTGTCCAAGATTCTCACGGAAAAGGGTTACCGCAAGGCGTATCTTGGCAAAAAGCTTGTAGAACTCCCGCTGCCGAAAATTCCGATTCGCGAAAAGCAGTTGCTTGCCGTTGTGGATTCCGTGGTGGTCAAGGAAGAAAATCGTGCCCGCTTGGTCGAAGCGTTTGAACGTGGCTACCGCGATGGTAACGGCATTTTGTACGTGGATTGCGATGGCGAAGAACGCCTCTCGGCAAGCGAAAAGCCGGGCTGCCCGGATTGCGGCTGGTACATGGATTCCGCGCTCAATCCAAAGCATTTCAGTTTCAATACGCATTGGGGCGCTTGCGAAACTTGCCTCGGCCTTGGTCATTTCAAGGATGGCGAAGAATGCCCGGATTGCCATGGCGAACGCTTGAAGCCTGAATATCTTGCGGTGCGCATCTTGGGCAAGAACATCATGGATGTGCATCACATGAGCATTGCCGAAGCCCGCGACTGGTTTGCGAAAGTCGATTTCACAAAAGAAGAAAATGCGACTTCCGTGACTGCCGAAAGCAAAAAGACGATTGCGTCTCCGCTCCTCCGCGAAATCATTGGCCGCTTGGACTTCTTGATTAGCGTGGGCCTTGGGTACATTGGCCTTGACCGCGCGGGCGATACTTTGAGCGGTGGCGAGTCTCAGCGCATCCGCTTGGCAAGCCAGATCGGTAGCGGTCTCGAAGGCGTCTTGTATGTGCTTGACGAACCGACGGTTGGCCTCCATGAAAGCGATACCGCAAAACTTTTGGACACGCTTTACCGCTTGCGCGACCTCGGTAATACGCTTGTAGTCGTGGAACACGATCTCAAGATGATGCAGGCCGCAGACCACATTATTGATATGGGACCGGGTGCGGGTGATTTCGGTGGCGAAGTCGTTGCTGAAGGAAGTCCGGCAGAACTTGCAAAACCGTATGCGTTGCAGCAGTTCCCGCGCAGCGAGACGGTCAAGTTCCTCACGTATTCCACTCCGGTCGCAAACCAGCTGGAACCGGTGCTCATCACGGATGATACGGAATTTTACGAGTTCAAGAACCTCAAGGCAAACAACTTGAAAAACTTGTCTGTGAAATTCCCGAAAAAGGCGGTGAGCGTTGTCTGTGGCGTTTCGGGGTCGGGCAAAAGTTCGCTTGTTGTCGATGAAATTTTCCCGGCGCTCAAAAAGCAGTTCCAGGCATGCGGTCGCAAAAAGCAGAGCGGCGAAGTGCTGCTAGTCGATCAAAGCCCGATTTCCGGGACTCCTCGCAGTACGCCGGCGAGCTTCACGGGCGTGTTTGACGATATCCGCAAGCTGTTTGCAAAGCTCGAACAGTCCAAGATGAAGGGCTTCGATTACGGCCGCTTTAGCTATAACCTTGCGCGTGGGCGATGCCCCGCTTGCGAGGGCCGTGGCGCCGTTGCTGTCGAGATGCACTTCCTCTCGGACATCTGGGAAACTTGCGAAGTTTGCGGTGGCAAGCGCTACAACCAGGAAACGCTTACGGTCACGTTCAAGGGCAAGAACATTGCCGACGTGCTTGACATGCAAGTCGTAGAAGCCTGCGAGTTTTTCAAGGACCAGCCGAAGATTTTGCCGAAGCTCGAATGCCTCCGCGATGTGGGCCTCCCGTACGTGAAACTCGGTCAGCCGGTCACGACGCTTTCGGGCGGAGAATCCCAGCGCTTGAAGCTTGCTGCAGAACTCTGCCGCCGTCCGGCGACGGAAATGGTCTACTTGCTTGATGAGCCGACAACAGGCCTCCATTTGAAGGATATTCAGATTCTTTGGAACCTCCTGCGCAGGCTCTCGGCCCGTGGCGATACGGTCATTGTCATTGAACACCACCCCGATATTATCCGCTTGGCCGACTGGAAGGTCGAATTGGGACCTGTGGGCGGGGCAAATGGCGGTTACTTACTCGAAATGGGCGCAAATTCGTCAAAATAATGGAACTACTTTTCTTATAAGAAATTATTTTTCTAGGCTAGAAGGTTCCTAAAAAGACAGGAGTGCTTATGACATTTTCCCGATTGCTTCCGCTTTTGTTGCTGGTCCCGGCGTTAACTATGGCCGATGAGGATCGTAACTTTAAATTGACTTCGGAAAATTTTAAAGTCGGTAGTCTTTTAGATGGTAGTCTTTTGGAAAATGCATCCAAGAAAGCAATTGCGCTGGACCGTGCGATTGCTATTTCTCAGGAACCCGTATTTCCGTTGCAGCCCAATACGCTTTATCTTCGCTATAAGAAATCCGCTAAGGAGTATTTCTGGTTCTCTGGAGAAGCAAAGCCTGAAGAATATAAAAAGCTTCATGCTTTCAACCTTAAGGAAAACCATCTGAGTGCACGTGAAGTTATCGGACTTCGTCTGTACGCTTCTCGTCAGTATAAGGCGTTTCAGGATGAGTCCGATATTTATTTTGATGCAGAATACGTTTATTCCCCACGTGTGCCTAAGCTTTTGTTCATGAAGAATGGCCAGTGGCAGATTTTAAAAGAAAGTACCCATCCTGGAATGGTGCAAATCAAATCCGACGAAAAGGATTTGGATATCGTTGCGCTTAATTCGTCTTTGAAGGCTGGTTCAAAAGCTGTTTATCCAGTAAACGACGGTGTCTACATTTTCTCGTTTGGCGCCCCGGATAAGCTGCCCTATGTAGATGCAGGTGTTCTTAAACCTGGTGACGTGCTTACCTTTAATGTTAATTTCCCGGTTCCGGATTCTGGAGATGTTGCCCCTGTAAATATGTCTGTTTCGCTGGAGCAGGTTCATGCTCTTCAGACTGTAGAAGAGGCAGAAAATCTTTACGATGTATTCTCTTCTGAAGTGGATAGAAATTTCACGCGAATAGATACAACGGAATTTTCAAAGTTCTATCCGCCGGTAAAATCTGCCGATTCTCTTGGATTGGATGATTCGAACAAGGTTTATCGCAGTTATGTTTCTCACTATAATTTTAAGCGCAGTGAGGCCCAAACTCTTTGGCGTAATAAAAAGCTTGGAACCGTAAGTGAACTGTACAAGGCTTTCCATGCGAAGTTTGATAGTCTTCAGGCTCTTCCGGCCCAAATCAACATGACTCCGGTTTTTGTGAAAAAGATTATGAGCGCGACGGATTCGACAAAGATCGATTCTCTGGAATTCCGCTTCGGCATTGATCGTAATCGCGTTGAAACCACATGGAATGGTGTCGTTGATGAAATCCCGATGGATTCGCTTTTGAAATTGATGATGGTCGGCGATGGATCCTTTGTGACAACTCTGTTCTTAGCGAATAATAAGCCGGTGTGGGTGTTCAAGGAAGGTAAAATTGTCGGTCGATACCATTATCGCTATGATAAGCTCGGCTTCCGTATGGGCGATAAACTCATTTTTGGAAAAGGTGAGTTTACTTTGCCGTTGCACATCGCTGTTGAACCAGAGGTTGTTGAATGGCTTAAAAACCGTGCGCCGGAATCCTCTTCGTCTTCCATTGCAAGTTCATCATCTTCCGAGGTCGTGAAGGATACGGTTGTTGCTGAACCGAATAAAAAAATTATCGAACATGCGACTCGTGGAACTGTTGCCCTGATTGATTCTGGTTCTTTCCGTTTCCGTGGAAAAGTTGTTTCCATGTCTCCGTATGCCATTCATACAACAGAAGTGACTCAGGAATTTTTCCATAAGATTATGGGACTTCTGGATTCTGCCAAGCGTATTCCGGATCGGTCTGCGTTCAAGGGCGCAAATAAGCCTGTTCAGGGAATTACCTGGGAAAACGCTCAGTATGCTTGCAAGGTTCTTGGCGGTGATTTGCCGACTGAGGCCCAGTGGGAATTCGCGGGTCGTGCCGGTAGCAATGACGGAGTCCTCTGGACAGATGATGATGCTATGAGCGTGGGCAAATATTCGATCTTTGCAGAAAACTCCTTGAAGAGGGGTAAGAAAGACGCTGCCTATGGTCCGCACGATGTTGCAACAAAGACTCCGAATGCCTGGGGTATTTACGATATGTCAGGAAACGTCGCTGAATGGACTCGCGATAATTATTTTGCGATCACGTTCTCTATCGAAAGTTCTAATCCGACGGGTTCCTACTGGGGTACGAACAAGGTCTTGAAAGGTGGTTCCTGGAAAGACAAGGCCAAGAATTTGAACATGACCGTTCGTGATGACGAAGATCCGCGCTACTGGTCTGACCATATCGGTTTCCGCTGTGTGTTCCCGCTCGAACGAATTATTCAGGATAACAAAAAATGAGTAGCAACTCCAATAAAGAAAAAAGCCTTTTTAAAAAGCTGACAGCAATCCCTTATTTGCTTGTATTACTTGCTTTATTGATGCCTTTGGCAAATGTATCTTGCTCTGCAAAAGATGGTGGCAAGCCGATTGCCGAAATGACGATTTACCAGATTGCATCTGGTGTGGATCTGGACAAGTCGCTTGAAGAACCGGCTCTCGGTCAGATGCATCGCATGGTGAAGGAAAATCCGAAAGTTCTTGACCGTTTCAAAATGCAGATGCCGAATTTCCCGAAAATGGAACCGGTACATCATTTGTATGGTATTCTTGCCGCAGTATTCCTTGCTGCTGTATTTGCCTGGATAGTGCCTCTAGCTTCAACGGTGATGGGACTTTTGTCCATGGTCTCGTTGTGGTCCTTGTTGATGAAACTTTCGCAGGTGGGTGATGCTCTTGGAATTCCGCTACTGAAAGTTGAAGCAGGCATAGGCCTTTATGCCGCGAGCTTCTTGATTTTGATCGGGACGGCGATGAATATTGCAACTGTTATCCGTCCGGCGGTGATTGCCCGCCGCGAACGGAAGAAAGCTCGAAAGTAGAATCGAAAAAGAAAGGTCGCGAGTGTTCGCGACCTTTTCTCTTACATACGCTAGACTTGACTGGATCCTTCGACTACGAGGCATCGCCTCTCCGCTCAGGATGACAATGCTGTTTTACACGTTAAACAAGAAGTACATGATGTCGCCATCCTGTACGAGGTATTCTTTACCTTCCGTACGGACAAGCCCTGCTTCCTTGGCGGCGTTCCAGCTGCCATGCTTGAGGAAGTCGGCATAGCTCAAGGTCTCTGCGCGGATGAAGCCGCGTTCGAAGTCTGTGTGGATGACGCCTGCGCACTGCGGGGCCTTGAAGCCTGCGTGGAACGTCCAGGCGCGGCATTCCTTTTCGCCTGCGGTAAAGAACGTGCGGAGGCCGAGAATTTCATAACCCTTGCGGACAACAGAATCGAGGCCGGATTCCGTCATGCCGAGTTCCTTCAAGAAGTCTGCCTTGTCGGCCGGTTCCATGGCGGAGAGTTCTTCTTCGATCTTGCCGCTGATGACGATGACGTCGTGACCGTGCTTGGATGCGTATTCCTTGAGCTGATCCACATAAGCGTTACCGGTGAGGATGTCGTCTTCCTTGACGTTTGCGCAGTAGAAGAGCGGCTTTGCAGTGAGGAGGCCGAGATCCTTGACGATGAGTTCCATTTCTTCGCTGTCGTGCATCACGGTGCGAGCGGCATGACCTTCTTCCATGCTCTTCTTCAAGAGTTCGCAAGCAGCGAGGCGAGCCTTGGCTTCGGCGTTGCCGGTACGTGCGGACTTTGCTTCGGTAGCGAGGCGCTTTTCGACAGTGTCCAAGTCCTTGAGGATGAGTTCCGTTTCGATCACTTCGACGTCGCGGATCGGGTCCACGGAGCCGTTCACGTGAATGATGTTTTCGTCGTCAAAGCAGCGCACCACTTCCATGATGGCTTCGCATTCGCGGATGTGGGTGAGGAACTGGTTGCCGAGACCTTCGCCCTTGGAAGCGCCCTTTACAAGACCTGCAATGTCCACGAATTCTGTAACGGCCGGGACGATGGATTTCGGGTTGTAGACCTTCACAAGTTCATCGAGGCGGGCATCCGGGACGCTGACCATGCCGACGTTCGGATCGATGGTGCAGAACGGATAGTTGGCGGATTCTGCGCCTGCGTTAGTGATTGCGTTGAAGATTGTGCTCTTGCCTACGTTCGGGAGGCCTACGATGCCGCATTTAAAACCCATGATAATCTCCGATTTGTGGCGCTTGTAATCGCTTTATCCTATAGCGATTCTAGTCACCTGTTTTTTGCGATGTAAAGGTAGAAAATTGACCTTTAAGCTTAAATGTAAAAATCTAAATTTGCCGCGGTTTTAAGGTGCTGTATGGCAACGGATGCGTTAAAGACGAATATGGATATGTTGAACGGACCTCTCGGTCGGAAGATTCTGAGGTTTGCCGTTCCGCTTGCGGCGACGAGCATTTTGCAGCAGCTATTCAATGCGGCAGACGTTGCTGTGGTCGGGCAGTTCGCGGGCGATAAGGCTCTGGCCGCTGTCGGTGCGAATACTTTCGTTATCAATTTGCTGATAAACTTGTTCGTTGGCATCTCTGTCGGTGCGAACGTTGTCGTCGCCAATTCCATCGGCGCCCAAAGTTACCGCGCTGTTACCCGCAGTGTCCATACGTCGGTGATGGTTTCGTTCTTTAGCGGAATTTTCCTTTCGTTTATCGGCGTCTTTTTTGCAAGGCAAATCCTTTCGGCAATTTCGACACCTGAGGATATCTTAGACATGGCGGTGCGCTATCTGCGGATTTATTTTGCTGGCATACCGTTTGTCATGCTGTATAACTTTATTGCTGCGATTTTGCGCGGCAAGGGCGATACCAAGCGCCCGCTTTATGTGCTTCTTGCGACGGGTGCTATTAACGTGTTGCTGAACATCCTCTTTGTCGCGGGCTTTGGCATGGGCGTTACAGGTGTGGCTTTTGCGACCGTGATTGCAAATGCGTTGAGTGCAGGAACTTTGTTCTACTTTTTGCTCCATGAGGTTGGGCCGTTCAAACTCGAATTCTGGAAGTTGAGGATTACGCCTGTCTTTTTCGGGCGCATTATGCGTGTGGGGCTTCCGGCGGGGCTTCAGGGCGTCGTCTTTTCGTTTAGCAATGTGTGTCTCCAGTCGGCGATTAACAGTCTCGGTTCTGCGACGGTGGCTGCTTCTGCGGCTGCACTCAATTACGAGTTCATTGTCTATTACTGGCTCAATTCGTTCTCGCATGCATGCGTGACGTTTGTGGGGCAAAACTACGGTGCGAAAAACATAGCGCGTTGCCGTAGTGCGGTCCGATGGACGATCTTGCTTGCATCGACTTCGACGCTTGCGTTGAGCCTGCTCTGTTGCCTCTTTGCCGATCAGTTGCTTTCTGTATTTACGTCCGATCCTGGGATTATCGCGACTGGTTCTATCCGCATGAATGTCGTTGTGGGCTTGCTGTTTATCAATGTCTTTTTGGATGTGTTCTCTGGCGCATTACGAGGCATGGGGCAGTCTTTGGCTCCGGCGCTCACTTGCGTTGTTGGGGTCTGCGGTATCCGAATCCTCTGGGTGATTTTTGTATTCCCGATGTACCAGAACTTTACTTCGCTGATGGTAGTTTATCCGGTCAGCTGGATTGTTACCATAATGGTCCTTGTTGGGATATACGTTCACCGGGTGAAACGCCTGAAATTTTAATGTAAATGTTTGTTTTCTGAATTGCGCTTATACGCGCTATTGCCAATTATTTGACATTTTGTCAATGAACGAAAAATGGCTTTTTGGAAAAAAAGCCTTAAATAAACATAATTTATGGACATCCAAATACACTGCCGATTTGGGATTGGATTCTTGTGGTGCCTGTTAGTGTTGGAGAATAGGCGCTTCTGTATCGGATGGAGACTCGGATCACTTTTCTTCATGATATAAATTTAAGTGTCCTTGGCCGAACAGAGCTTTCAATCCCAAACGGCCTTATTTTATGCGCAGCTCTGTCATCCTGGCAATAGGATCCAGAGCTGTTTTCAATTACAGCAAATCGTCCAGATTGATTCCGTACATTTTGGCATTGTCAATCCACAGGTCTTCACCGTTGTACATGAAGATTGTGAAACGTGTAATCTTGTTACGGGTCACATTCCATCCGTGGTAGCTCTTTTTCTCGTCAGGACTTGTGAAGTCTGAAGGCTTGATGGCGACGCGTGTCCATTTTTCGTTGACGCTACCTTTGTACGTGGTTTTGTAGTTTGTATCGGACTCGATGATGGTTTCAAGAACGACCTCGAAATCACCGCTGCCTTTCAACCAGACTTCAACGGAATCCAATCTGCTCAAGTCGTGTTGCTTGTTTGCGATGCGTGTTCCAAGAACAACGTAACGACCTAATTTGTTGGCCTGATACTGCACGTGCAAAACGTTCTTGCCGAAAATGGAACTGTCGGCTTTCTCGATACCGCTAGTCGGGTCTTTTTCAAGAGCTTTGCTGATGGTTGCGCTGTCGTGTGGCTGGATGTACCAGTAGTTGTGCAATGGAGAGGGGAGCGCATTGTATTCGGACCCTTCTTCGAAGTCGAAAATGGTAACGCTGTTGAGGGCCTTTACGAGTGAATCGCTGAGACCTTCCCAGACATCGACGTCCTTGAGCTTCTGGGCTTTCTTATCGCCCCACATGAGCATCCACGGCCTTACTGTATCTGCGGCGTTTTCGACGCGGATATTGAGCGTTGCGCTGTTGATGGTCGTGTCCCAGCCGTCGATTTCAAACGGGATGAGGTTTCCGCTACCGTCGTAGAGTCGAATATCGCTGCCATCTTTTTCGGCTTTGCTAAAGTCGAAGTTCTCGTCGTTCAAGCGCATGACGAGGACTGTCGGGAAGCTGAGCGGGCGCATCCAGTCCGAGATGAGTTCGGAGGGCATAAAGCGGATGGCGTTTTCCGGGATTTCCTTATTGGGGTTCTCGATGAGTCCTACGTTTATCGTATCGCTTGTGGTTACCGTTGTAGAGACTTGCCCGATGGCGTTAAGGTCTTCTGCATCCCAGGCGCTTACGGTGATGTTTCCGCACGGAGCCTTCTGGATGACGAACTGTCCGAGCGTATCGGTCTTGACGATTGTGTTGATGCCTTGAACAGCGACCCAGGCGTAATCTGCGGAGTCTGGCAAGTCAACAAGCCCCATGACTGTTCCTGCGGCTTCGAGCGATGCACTGTCGAGCGTGTATTCGTGGTTAAGGTTGTTGAGCGTGTACTGCAAGACGATCGAAGAATCGCCCTTGGTAAATATGATAGTGTAGGAACCGTTCTTGTGGCCATCGATGTGCATCCAACCGTCGGTGCCCGTAGTGCCTTGATAGGTGTATTTGACTTTACTCGTTTCGGTTGTATCTGCAACATACCAGGAGGGGAGCACCTGATAGCGGATATTTGCTGCGGGCGCTCCGTCATCAAAGACTCGAATGGCGATGGCGTTTTCGATTTCCGTCGTATTCCCAGCAGAATCGCTACCTATACCGCAGGCGGCGAGAAGTACAAAGGGTACAAAATAAAGAAGCTTGTTAAAACTGTTCATTTTATTTTTCCTTCTTTTTATTGAGAGCGACGGGAAATAGGGCGAGATTCAGCTGCATAACGCGATCGGGGACGATGCATTTATCGACTCGGATCTGTATTTCTTTGCGAAATTCCTTGAGCATGTTCTTGATGTCATCAAATCCCTTTGAGTCAACAGCCATTGTGATTGTAGAGATGTCTCTGTTCTCTGGAGGGATTTCGCTCAGCGAACGGATCCCGAATTGCATGACCTTGGAATGGAAGCTGCGGATGGCTTCGGCCTTTTCGGCACCTTGAACTGTGATATGCGGGTCGGCGAGCCGGACTTTGCTGTTGTTGTTGATGGGCTGGATGAATCCAAGCGATTTTAAAATTTCGATGCTCTCTTGCGCTTGTTCTTCGGTGATCGGTGGAATTACGCTGCTTGCAATTTCTGGAATGTTGACGTTGCCGTGATTCACCTCGATGAGCGCTCTTACGACGATTGTCCACCACGCACTTAAATATTTTAGTTCGTTGTCCTTGAGCAAATGACGCTTGACATCCCGAAGCTGGAATGCCTTTTGCAAAATCTCGGCTTTCGTCTTTTCAGACTTTGTGCGCGATGCCACGATGAGCAAGTCAAAGTAGGCGGCTCCGCGACCGTCGAGTCCGAGCATTTTTTTTGCGGCGGGAACTGCGTGAACGGGAAGATTGCGTTTCTTTTGAACTATATAGTAAGCGTGACTTGAATCCAAGCCAAGCGTCTTGCCGAGAGTGCTAAAGGAATACAAGGAGTTGTGCTTTTTGTGCTCCAAGTAGTAATCCTTGATCATATCCCGGTAATCATCGTAATCAAAGATTTCTGCCATAACCAAACCTAAGTGAAATATACTTTAATTTTCTGAACTCTGCACACATATATTCCTTCTGAAGGTGCTATCGGTCACGCGTAATGTCTGTTTTTTAGTGAAGCGTCATTTTGCAAAAAACGAATATGATCGCGTATAATGGAATGGCGATTGCCCAGATCCCTTTTAAATAAAGCTTTAAATCGGCGGTGCTCATGGAGGAATGGTTGATAATCGAAATGCCGAGATATATTAGCAAGGTCTGCGCCCAGACCCCATAAGTTGTTGTAAGGAAAATGTATGAAACGAGAATGAAGCTTGCGATACCCACAATGACGGGTGCACACGCCGTAAGTGAGTGTTGCACGGCCTGCAAAAAGAAAGGGCCTTTTGGCTGGTAGGCGATATGTCCGAGCGATTCCTTATCGCGGTCGAAAAAACTTATTTCTGTAATTTTTGCGCCAGTGATAAATGCGAATAGCGCATGAGATAGTTCGTGGAGGATTGTGCCTGCGAGGGTCGCGTAATTGACGATATAGAACGCCGCTTTGTAACCGAAGAAGTAGCAAAAAAAGGTGAATTCTAGCCGTTCGATAAGATTGAGTAAAAGTCCGACGATGACCAGTGAAAGGATAATTGCAACGAGGATTATCCCGCTGACGGCGGCCGTGCCTTCGAAACCTGTTCCGCAGTTGACTACGTCGTAAAGCCAAGCGACGAATTTTAGGAGCTGTGGGTAAAGATTAAACATAAGGAGGTGTGGGGTAGGAATTTTAATGGAATTATAAAAATAATTTAAAGGATTAAATCTCCCCTGTAGATTTAATTGCTAGAATTATATAGGACTTATTTGATGGAAATAGTATTGTGAAGAAAAATTCGAATTGGATCAAACGCGTTGTTTGCCTTTTGCCAATCTATGTTGCTATGCTTGTGGGATATCTATATTACGAAAAAAAAGTCGAAGAAAGCATTCGATATGATGACATGATTGCAATGACAAATAAATGCCTTCGGATTGGCGATTGGAAGTGCGCCGAGCATTATGTCCGGGAACTTTTAAAGTCGGAACCGAACGATACGAATTTGCAGATGCACATGGCTGGCATTCTCTTTGAACAGGAACGTTATAAAGAGTGCATCAATTACATTGAAACGTTGAGTTTCAAACATCAGGATTTAGATTACCTTGTTAAAAAGTCAAATGCTTTGGAACAGGAATTAAAAAATCTCGGCGTTGAAAAGTCCATGCATTTCCGCCTGGAATTTGACGGCGGCCCTTCGAAAAAAGACGTGATGGAAGCGCTTGCCGTTTTGGAAGTTGCCTACGATTCGATTAGTAATTTGTTCGACTTCTTGCCTGAAAACAAGATTAGCATTGTGCTGTATCAAGAAGAGGAATATCAGGGAACGGGGCCGCGCCCGGACTGGGTCGCAGCCGTGTTTGACGGCAAGTTGCGCGTCCCGGTGAACATGATGGCTTATCGTGAAGTTTATCGCCCGGTGCTGTTCCATGAACTAACTCATTCATTTGTTCGTGCGATGACGCATGCAAATGTGCCTTGCTGGATGAACGAAGGAATTGCTCAGGTGATTGACGGCTCGCATAACAATGAAGAACGCCCGGTGGGGGCGTATCCGACTGTCGAATCGTTAAGAAAATCTTTTGTCAAAGAGAAGGACTCGGCAACGGTGAAAAAACTTTATTGGTTCTCGAGACGGATGGTCGAAGAACTTTTGTGGCGTGATGGCGGCGGTCCGGATGCATTCCGCAAGTTTGCCAAGTGCTTGCAGGACCTTCGTGAGCTAGGGATGGATGGCTCCCTGAAAAAGCATTATGGAACAACCGCTCAGGATTTGTTGGAGTCTGTAAGATGAAAAATATCGTGATTTTAGCGACGGGCGGCACTATTGCAGGCGCGGGCGAGCAAGGTAAGGATATTGGGTACAAGTCGGGGGCGATCAAGGCGCAAACGCTGATAGATGCCATCCCGGAATTGAAGAATGTGGCAAACATTTGCGTGGAGCAATTTTGCAATATCAATTCGGACGATGTCACTTCTGAAATCTGGATTGCTTTGGCGAAGCGGATTGAAGAACTCTTGCAGCGAAACGATGTTGACGGCATTGTGATCTTGCACGGGACCGATACGATGGAAGAAACGGCGTTCTTCCTGAGTCTGACATTGGATGGCTTTGGTTCGAGAGTCGTCGGGAATGTCGCGAAGCCCGTGATTTTGACCGGATCGATGCGACCTGCTACTGCCACAGAACCTGACGGCCCAGCAAACCTCCTCTTTGCCGTGAAAAGCGCTGTGTCATGCCCGCCACCGAGCGGGCATCACCTTCTCGTAAATGCGGAAAATACCGCAGGTGTTTACGTAGCCTTTGCTGGCAAACTGATGAACGCCCGTTCGGTGCAAAAAATTCATGCGAACGATTTGGATGCTTTTGCTGAATTGTCATGTCCGCCTACAACTTGTCATGCCCGCGAAGGCGGGCACCTCCCTCTCGAAAAAGCATTCGACATCTCGAATATGCGCGAATTGCCTCGCGTCTCTGTCCTCTACTTTAACGCTGATGCCGATGCAGAACTGGTGCGTTTTGCGGCTGAACGCTCGGCTGGGCTTGTCATTGCAGGCGCTGGCGCCGGTGAATTTTCTCGCGAATGGGCAGACGCTTTGTCGGATGTTGTTTCTAAAAATAAAATCCCCGTCGTGATTTCGACGCGAATCAATCGCGGTCGCATTGTCCCGGAGCAGCTCCTTGTGCCAGGAACGATTGCCGCTTACGATTTGCCTCCAGCCAAAGCCGCTGTGCTCTTGCGCCTTGCGCTAATCGTCACGACCGCCCCTGCCGCCATTCAAAAGTTCTATCAGAGGTATACATAGTAAGCGAGATGAGTGGTTAAATAATTTAAGGATAATGAAGGAACGTCGAGAGAATGGTGGCGTCGGCCAAGGATGGGGAGGGTGCAGGGAGGGGCCCGTGCGGCCTTCGCAACTCCGAGCTGGGGCCCCGCCCGCATGACGTACTTTTGCGTTTCAAAAACAATTAATTTTAGAGTAATTAAAAATGAAATTTTTAATACAGCGAGTCACTAAGGCTCAAGTTGATATTGAAGGTCAAACCGTCGGTAAAATTGATAACAAGGGGTTCCTTGTACTGATTGGCGTAGGCGAGGGCGATACCCGCGAAATCGCTGACCGCTTCATCAAGAAAATGCTTGCGCTCCGCATTTTTGCCGACGAAAACGGAAAGACGAACCTCTCCATCAAGGATGTCGGCGGTTCGCTTTTGCTCGTATCCCAATTTACGTTGTATGCCAATTGCAATAAGGGCAATCGTCCGACGTTCAATGGAGCTGGTAACCCGACACTCGCCAATGAGCTTTATGAGTACATCATTGAACAGTGCAAAAAAGAAGTTGCCAATGTCGAAACCGGAAAATTCGGTGCCGATATGCAAGTGAGCCTCGTCAACGACGGCCCATTTACTATAATGCTAGAATAAAGCCTTCTACGTCATTCTGACGCCGAAGGCGGAAGAATCCAGTTAAGTCTTGTTCTGCAAAATGTTTTGGAGCTTTTTTATGAAATTTTTTCATTTTATCTTATTGTGCGCCTCAACGCTTTTCATCGCTTGTGCGGGGTCGCGCGATAGCGCTCCCGAAGGCGGCGACATGGCGGACGCTCCGTGCACTGAATGTGGCACGCAAGGCGATATCGTGCTGAAAATCACGGACGAAAAGTTCTACCGCGAATGGAACCAGGTCGCGTTTAGCCGTATTGATTCGAATGCAGTTGTGGGCGTTTTCCCATCGCTCAAGGTGACGGCGACCCGCCCTGAAGATTGCAAAATGTGCCACAGCTTTAGCGCCGATGCTCTAGACTTTGACCTTGCCCGTGTCGAAGATTCTTTGTTCGCAAAAGCATTCCCGAAAATGCAACGAGACTTGATGATTGTCGGCATGTGTGTGCCTGATGCGGATTCCGCTTACGTCGATTCTTTGTCTGCAAAGATCCTTGCCGAAAAATTCGTGGAAGGCAAGCGCTTGGATGACGTGACACCGTGGGAAGAGCGCGATGGCGTGGAACAGACGATTGCGCGCCAGTTGCCGTTTAAACTTAAAGAATTGCTGAATGGCATTGCTAGCCGTTATGAACTGCGCTATTTGACGATTCCGCTTGTGCTGAATGTGGAAATGGATCCGGATTTAGGCAAGAAGGGTGGATTCACATGGCAAATTGTGTGGAGCATGTGGGATGCCCGCTACGGTGAACTTGTCGCTCTCACTTACTCCAAATTCACCGCTGCAACGACAACCCGCGTGGCGCCCGAGAAGGAATGGGCAACGCCATTTGCCGCGAGACTCTGGAAACTGCTCAACACCGACGTCGCGCATTTCGAAAACCACTGATTTAGAACACTTCAAGCCCCTTTTTAAAATTAGATTAAAAAGTCACTGGATCCTTCGACTACACCCTAAAGGGTTTCGCTCAGGATGACGCGGCTTTCATCCTGTTGTACTGCTGCCTACTGTCTACATCCTACTTCCTACTAATTACTATTATTGCAATCATGAACACTCCTTTCTACGTTTTTATGAAGCTTTTGCCGAAGAATGCCGCAAGCCGCATTTTCGGTGCCTTTACGCGTTTGCGCATCCCGTTCCTGAGCAAAATCGCTCGCAACGCCTTTGCTAGCTATTACAAGCTCGACATGTCCGAAGCGGAATACCCGCTCAGCCATTACAAGAACATCGGTGAACTTTTTATCCGCAAGCTCAAGCCGGGTATGCGCCCGGTTGCCGACGGTGCCGAAATCGTAAGCCCGGTCGATGGAGTGCTTTCGCAGACGGGAACGTTCGATGACGATGACCAGAACTTGATCCAGGCGAAGGGCAAGACTTACACGCTCAAGAGCCTTTTGCGTAATGAGGAAATGGCCGAACGTTTCAAGGGCGGCGCCTTTGCGACGATTTACCTGGCTCCGTTCAACTACCACCGCATCCACAGCCCCGTCAAGGGCGACCTCGTGCTTTCGAGCTATTGCCCGGGTACGCTTTGGCCGGTCAACGCAGGCAGTGTCGAACGTGTCGAAGGTCTTTTCTGCATCAATGAACGCTTGACGAGTGTGTTACGCTTGGCAGACGGTTCCGAAGTGCTTGTGGTCAAGGTGGGTGCTACAAACGTTGGTCGAATCGGCGTTGTGTATAATGAATCCATCTTGACGAACGCCGGCAAACTTCCACGTGACGATAAACGCGTGGACTGGATTCCCAATCAGGTGTATTCGTTTGACCGTGGTGATGAACTTGGCCGCTTTGAAATGGGCAGCACCGTGATTCTCGTGGTCGACAAGAAAATTCGCGAACGCCATCCGGACTTGTTCAAGTCTCGTCTTGGACAGGCGGTGAAGGTGGGCGAGGCTCTCTAGTTGGTCTCGGTAAAGCGTTTTATTCACGATGAACCAGCGCTATTCAAGGCTTCGAAAGCTTTTGTAGCGCTTCTTTTCAAGTGCGCTGATCCCGTAGTTTATGTTGCTCAAAAAATGCCCACGGCAAATGAACAGATTGCGTGGACATTGCTTGGTACGGTCTTGTTTCAAGATCGTTCTTACCCCGATATTTTGCGGCTCCTCGTGAAACTGCACGAGCGTTTCCCGGGCGATAAACTCTGGTCTTTGCCGGTGCCGAAAGGGAGCGAAATAGAAGAGGTCGTCGAGCAGACGTTCAATAGCCGCAACTGGACCGCCTTTGAACATGTCTCTGGGATTTTTTGGAGTGTTGGGCTTTTTGTCCGGCATCATCCAGATTTGACCGCTTGGGTTCGTGAACATACTCCCGAAGAAATGTGGCAAGACTTGGGCGAAATCTATTTCATGGGTCGCGCAAATCCGCGCCCTAAAGCGTGTGCCGCGATTTACCGCTTGCTTGCTCCGCAGCCTCTTGGCCTTGGGCTTGCATGCCGCGACAATTCCAGAATGCCTCCGCTGCCGCTTACGATGGGTGCCCGTCGTTTTTTGGCGATGCTCGGACCTGCAAAGGAATCTAGCTTTGCGGAACTTGAACCTGCTCAAAAACAGAAACTTGCAAATGAATATTTTGCAGCACTTGCCCCGGAGAACCCGTATTTCGCGGCGCATTCCCTCCAGTTCTTTTTGGAGAACGGGTCGGAAGGCTTCATTTGCCGCGAGCTGACATCGCATTGTTCGAAGTGTCCTCTTTATGAGTACTGTAATTACGCTGAAGTCCGTAAACGTGATTGATGTATGCTAAATTTTAAGAGTATGAATCGTTTCTTTTCGGTGTTGCCTAAGTTTGTTTGCGCTTGTGCTTGTGCGACTGCGTTTGTGCTGTGCGCCTGCGAACCGAAAGAAGAAGAAACTGTCGATTATACGGAACTGTGCTACAACGACAGGTGGCCGATGGATGATATCCGTATCGACGAGAATCCGAACGATGATATAAAAGCTCTTATGAGGCGCATCGATTTACGTTATCCGATGGGGATGACGGGCGACACGCTGGATGTGACGATTCTGGAATTCAAGAGCGACGTGTATGCGCTTGATTATTACATGAACAGTGGGCGGTTCCAGGGGATTGTCCCGATTTTGCGTGGTTCGTTCCTGGAACAGAGCATCCGTTCTGCGGCACGAATCTTCATTTTCAAGCATGATAGCTTCCGTCGCTATGAACGCAGCGATCTTGAAAATTACGTGCGGCAATTCCCGAACGCACGTCATGGCGGGTTCCCGCAAGAGTTCCTTAGTCTCCCGTTCGAACATCGAGAGCCGGGACATACGTCCATCCAGACGAAGTATTTTATTGGCGTAAAGGCGTACTTCCCGGTGCTTGCGCAAAGCTATCGCGACTCCGATTTGCAGTGGAACGTTGCCCGCAGCTGGGATCTGGTGGATGAAAATGATTTTATCGCTTGGGGGCGTCAGCTGAACATTGTTCACCCGAAAGGCATTTACCGTGAAACGTCTACGCTTTACTTTAATGCTGGCGATGGCGTGAACGGAATGGCGACAAGACTCCCGGGTGGGCGTGTCGTGGCCGTTTGGGGCTATCTCGACTGGGCCGATCTGGAACGCAAGTTCTTTACCGCCAGCGACCGTATCTACAGCGCTAGGTATTAGGGCTATGGGCTCGGGCTTTGCCCTCTCGGCTCGCTTCGCTTTGAGGTTGTCGGGCTTTAGCTGAACAATGTGTATTAAACATTAAATCCCATACCCCAAAGCACCGAAGGTGCGTCCCCATACCTCATAGCTTGCAGTTCCTTTTACTATATTCAAGATATGGCTATTGAAAAACTTGCTGAAACTCTTTTAGAAAAGCTCCGCTTCATCACGAAGGCGGAAACTGTCATCGGTGAACCCATCCAGGCGGGTGAAACGACGGTCGTGCCTGTAAGCCGAGTCTCTGTTGGTTTTGGATTTGGCGGGCACCAGAACAAAGGGGACACGTCTGCGTCTGGCGGTGGTGCTTCGGTCGAACCGGTCGCGTTTCTTGTCATCAAGGGGGATGACGTGCGCATCATGCCTATCACCAAGGACAGCTCGCTTGCGTCAAAGGTGATGGAAATTATTCCTGATATTACGAATAAATTTACGTCCAAGAAAAACGCGGACAATTAAATTTCTTGTAGCGGCGCCTTTGTTGGCGCTTTTTTCTTTTTAAAAACGATTTTCTAGAAAACGCCAAAATTTACGTGAAGTAATAATGGATTTTATTGCTGTTCACGTAATTTTTGGTCTTTCGTTTTTTAGCCATATTTATCAAAATGGTTGAAATTTGAACTTTTTTGGTCTTTTTGTCGTTGCACGATGTGTTCTTAATAACCAGAAAATTTTTGAGAACATTTTGAAATGTTCTCAAACTTAAAATTTTGCTAAATAATATTAAAAAACGCTTTTTCCTATTGACACGTGCTGTTTAATAGAGTATCTTTTGTAACGTAAAAAACGAGAACATGAAAGCCTTTGGGTATGTATGGGTTGCTTTTTTGAGAACAAAAAGAAGGCTTTCCCATAACTCGATAGTTTTACAAGACCGTGTTTGGTTGTTGGGTCTTGTAAAGCGTCCGGCACGGGGATATACGTGCCACGACATCCTCCTCCAAGGCGCCGTAATGGCGTACTCCTAACACAAAAAATAGGACCTCCCCATACCCCATGGGGAGGTTCTTCTTTTTCATGTCTTGTCATCCTCGGAGCGAAGCGAAGGGGATCCATTATTTTTCATCCCTTACGTTTGACGGGGCATCTCCCTTAAGCGAAAAAGCCCCGGCCATAGGCCGAGACTTTCTCAAATGCGTTTCACCGTGCGGGGCGCGGCGCAGTTCTTAACCGAGAACCTTCTTTTCGAAGTCGCCGAGGCAGTCAACGAGAGCCTGCACGCCTTCGACCGGCATTGCGTTGTAGATAGAAGCGCGGAAGCCGCCGACAGAACGGTGACCCTTGAGCTGCTGGAGGCCACGAGCCTTAGCGAATTCAAGGAATTCCTTGGCGAGATCGTCAGCCTTGTCAGCTGCAACGACGTCCTTGTTGAACACGAACGGAACGTTCATGATGGAACGGTCTTCCTTAGCAGCTGTACCGACGAACACCTTGGAGTTATCGAGTGCGCTGTAAAGGAGAGCAGCCTTGGAGCGGTTCACCTTTTCGATAGCGTCCACGCCACCGAAATCCTTGAGCCACTTGAGGGTGCGGTTCATCACGTACACGGCAAAGACCGGAGGAGTGTTGAACATGTTGGCAGCGTCGATGTGGGTCTGGAAGTTGAGCATGGTCGGGATGGTGCGGTTCACCTTGCCGAGGAGGCCCTTCTTGATGATCGTGACAGTCACGCCAGCGCAGCTGATGTTCTTCTGAGCGCCGCCATAGACGACACCGAAGTCAGACACGTTGATCTTGCGAGCGAGGAAGTCGGAGCTCACGTCAGCCATGAGGAAGCCAGACTTCGGCTTCGGGAAGTTGTGCCATTCCGTACCGTAGATCGTGTTGTTGGCGGTCACGTGGAGGTAAGTAGCGTTGTCGCTGAGCTTCAAGTTCTTGTCGATGCGGCTGTAAGTTTCGGACTTAGTGTCGCAAGCGGCGAGTGCGTTACCGAACTGCTTAGCTTCCTTGTAAGCCTTGTTTGCCCAAACGCCGGTCAAAGCGTAGTCGGCCGTAGCGTCCTGGTTGAGGAAGTTCATCGGGAGCATGCAGAACAAAAGTGAGCAACCACCACCGAGGAACACGATGTCGTAATCTTCCGGGATGCCCATCAATTCACGGAGGTACTGTTCCGTCTGGGCGAACATATTTTCAATCGGCTTTGAACGGTGACTCATGGAGAGGATACTGATGCCGCTGTTTTCGAAGTCGATGCATGCAGCAGATGCTTCCTTGAGTGCCTGTTCCGGCAAGACCGACGGTCCTGCGCTAAAGTTATAGACTTTATTTGCCATTGTTGTGTTCCTTTTTAGGGGTTGGTGCCTGTTAGGGCTAAAAAAATTACGGTGTAAAATTAGTAAATAGGTGGTGGAGTGGCAATAGAATATATTGCTCCAAAAATGGAGAAACCCGCCATAAATGGCGGGCTATTCCTAATTCCGAATTCCTAAATTCGAATTATACTCCGAGAGCCTGGATGGCGGCCTTGTACTTCTTGAGACGGAACTTCGTCTTGAGTTCGCGGCGTTCCTGGCGGTGGATGTACTTGTCGTCCATGAGCACGTTCAGAATGGCGCTCTTCGCCTTTGCGGCTGTCGGATTGTCCTTGAGCGTTTCAACAAAGCGGACGAAGTCCTTTTCGCGGGCATCGTAGGTGGCGTCTTCGGCCGGAACGCCCTTTTCCATGAGATGGCAGCTGTACTCGTCAATCCAGGCCTGGTTCTTGTGGTACGTCATCTTCTGGATGAGGTCAACCATGTCGGCTGGAACGCCCATCTGAATCATGTCGTCCGGAGTTTTTTGGGTTGCTGATGTAATGGAATCCTGCAAAATAGCGAGAACTTGGACATCTTCGGATTCGCCCTTGTTTTTGAGGTAGTCGGCGACGTTCTGGAGGAAGTCGATGTATGGGCCGCCAGCCTTGTCTTGCTGGCCTTTGTGTACGGATTCTGCAATTTTGTAGGCGTCTTGATAAGAAAGCATTATTAACCTTTTTTTAAAAACTTCGAGCATCGTTGATGCCCATGCCTTGAATATACATAAAGCATAGCTAAAAAAAACGCTCTTTTTTATCAAGAGAATCGAAAAAGCATCATTTTTTACGCCAAAAAGGGGGGCAAATCAAAAATTTTAGTCCTAAATGTCTGTTTTTTAGGTTGAAAAATCTGTTTTTGGCCTGTATGGGTGTTTCCATAGCCCAAATGGGCTATAAAAATAGTCTTTACGGATGGGTAAAAAAAAATTAGATTTCGCGCCGTTTTAAATGAAATTAAAAAGTTCATAATAAAATAAGAAAAACGTGAGAAACACAATGAAGAAAAACACCTTGAAAATTGCTTTAGCGGCATCTGCAATGACTTTGTTCTTTGCTGGTTGCGGTGATGACCTGCTTTATTCACAGGATGGTAATCAGTTTACAACGGTAACTGCGTTAAATCCTGATGATTGTAGTGATTCGACCGAAGGCTCCATGGCTTTTGTGAAGTCGAAAGCAACAATGTATGTGTGTTCCGAAGGCGAATGGATCGCTATGAATGACCACGAAGCGATCCAGTACCGTTGCGAATCCAAGGAACTCAAGGACAAGTCCGGCATTGCCATTATATGCGATGGCTCTGACACGATCGGCGTTGTGTACAATGGTAAGGATGGTAAAGACGGCACCAACGGCAAGAACGGCACTAATGGCTCCAATGGCACCAACGGTGATAATGGTGACAATGGTAAAGATGCCGATATGGACAAGATCCAGAAGGACATCGATGCCAAGCTGAGCAGTGCTTCTGCTCAGATCCAGAAGGACATCGACTCCAAGATGAGCAGTGCGTCCGCTAAGAACCAGAAAGATGTCGATGACGCAATTAAGGGCTTGAGTAGCGCCTCTGCCAAGAATGAAAAGGATATTAACGACAAGCTGAGCAGCGCTTCTGCCAAGAACGAAAAGGACCTCAACGACAAGTTAAGCAGCGCCTCCCGCGAAATTGACGAAAAGTTCAACGATGCTTACAGCAGCTTGAGTGCAGAACTAGAAGACAAGTCTTGCGCCATCGTCGATACGGTTCGTGACAACGAAAAGGCTATTATCACCGTGACAATCCGTTGCGGCGAAGCCGAAACCAAGATGGAAATCCCGTTCACGCCCGTGAACGAGAATCTCGCCAAGGTGTACAAGAAGCATGTTGTCGTGCGTTTCCCGGTGCAGGCCAATAAGGAAACAAAAACCAACGACATCTACGAAGAAATCTGGAAGAACCTCAAGGGTGGCGATAATGCAGAACTTACCGTGACGGACCTTGACGAAAAGTTCGCCCCGAGCGGCAAGGTGTTTATGCAGGACTTGTTCGCCTCTGCCAATAAATCCTTTGTGACAATCGAAGAAACTAACGAAAAGGCGGTGGAATACAAGGTTGCACGCCTCGAAGGGGATCTCGACATCACGAACCTTACGACCCCGGTTGTGAAGCTCCGCGTTAAGCTGAACTTGAGTAACAACGCTTTCGGCGCCTTTGGCGGATTTGGCTCGAACGCAACGGATGTCATTTACAACGCCTATGCAGACTTGTCCGATGCGTCCGATACGGTTGTCATCGACTTCTTGACCGACTACAAGGCCGCCCGCGTAAAGAAATTGGTTGACGATGGTAACGGTTTTGATGTTGCAAACGAGCTGGCAAACAAGGACCTTGCCCACGCCCTATATTTGGAAAACAGCGAAGAATATCCGTCTTTCGAACATTATGCCCCCGATCAGATTGGCCTGGCCGAAAACTTCAACAGCATCGTGTGGGTAATGGCCCTCATTGACCAAAAGGACAAGACTCCGGGTTTTAACTCGGTCTATAACGCTTTCCGCAATGTCTTTGCCGAAAACGGCAACTTTAACACCGCCGTCAATACGACTTACGCAGGCAAGGAACACAGCATGTTCTTTGTTGATTACCTCGCTTTGCTTATCGACGCGAACTTCTTCAAGTGGAACCAAATGCAGCATGACGACTATACTGCTGAAACGAATGTCTGGAGTGGTACGGATGCCGTCTATTACAAGATTTTGCAGAATGGATTTGTGGAAGCCTATAAGCTTAAAGTCGAAGACGCAAAGGTTTTCAATGATCCGTCTGGCTATAGCAGCAAGGTGTATAAGTCTGATGTCGAAGGGGGATATTTCCGTTACTTTGAATATATCGAAAACGAACAAGTTTGGTATCCTATAACACTTTGGGCTGTAGGTGTTGCAACGGTGGAACAAGTTTGCGATGCTGACGCAGTTAATTCGACCTTCTTCTATAGCTTTGAAGGTCTTGATGACAATGCCGTTTGTGTATGCGACAATGGAAAATGCTACTGGCAAGATACTGAAAATGTATGCTTGGGCCGTAATAAAGGAGATAAGGGATCGGCGTTCTTTGACGGGGAAATTCAAGAGTATGAGTGCGAATGTGATCTATCAGCTTCTTCTACTTGCGATGCTCTTGTGCCTGGTATTCCGAACTCTTCGAACTCTGTTGCATCCTCTTCTAGCGCTGCAAGTGGCATGACTCCAGAAGAACTTGCAAATGATCCGTCTTCTAAGCTTTACCTCGGTGAATGCAGCGCTACCGTAAACGAAGGCAAAGAAAAGCTGTTCGACTACAAAAATGCGGAACTTGCCACGGCAACGAGCAAAACAACCTTTGTATGCGATGGCTCCAAATGGAGACAGAAAGATTATCATGATGAGAAATATGGAATATGTTCAAAAACTACGATGGAAAAGGGCGAAGTCAAGGAAGAAAATGGTTCCGAACATTATAAGTGCGATTACCTTGATAAACAGGAAAAATACGAATGGATCGCTACTGATTGGCAAGACGTGTATAATGAAAAGGCTTGCCATTATGGCTATGTCAATAAAAAAATGGTTACTGGATCCGGTTATGAATATGTTTGTGAAGAAAATTCTGAATATACAGACAACTGGGGTAACCATAGCCATGAATGGCGTGAAACGACAGTTGATGAATATTGCGTGGGTGATCGCGTCAAGGCTACAGTGCAGAAGCTTGAAGACGAAGACCTCGGCGAATCAACCTTCAACGAAAAGTGTAGCTACCACGGTTCTACCTATGCGAGAAACAATACTGCTAGCGGGGCCAAGAAATGGGTGTACTACGGTAATTTTACCAACGAAAGCACAAGAAACAGCGCCCTCTTGCTCTTGAATGGTTATAAGGATAATATAATTTACACTTGTAACGATTGGGTCAACATCTACTGTGAGCCTGATTCTGTAGAAACCGTGCAGAGTAAAATTGCCTCGAATATGCCAGAAGTCGAAAAACAGAAATGGATTAATGTCCTTTGCAACTATGGCGATTACAAGCGTGCTAGTGGCTACGCCGACGGCATCGCCTTTGAAGTCAACGTAACGTTAAAGAATGGCGAAAATCCGAAGACGTTTGTCGCTAGTGCCAAGAGAGATGATTGGCACGAACCTACCTTTGAGGAGATCTATGGCAAGTGCGATGAAGATAAGATGAAAAATCAAACCAAAGTAGCTGTTTACGGAGGGGAAAAATACAAGTGTAACTACATTTCTGGAGGTCCTTCCAGCGGATACTACTCTTGGGTTAAAGCAAGCGATTTGGATGAAAACGCAACGCTTGGAATTTGCACGAGAAATCGAAAAAAAGATGCCGCTGTAGTCGGTGACGCATACTATGAATGTCTTAGTAATGGTAACGCAGAAGGAATCCCCGCAAGTTCTTCCTCCACAGATTGGCTAGTAATTGATGAAAATGAGTACCTTAACGCCAAGTTTGGTTATTGCGATACCGATAGAGGTGATACTAAAAACATTGCAGACATTAAGAGCGAAACCCTCAAGGATGGTGAAAGCCACAGTTTCAAGTGCTCTATAGCTAAAGACGTCGTAAATGACTATGGTAAGTGGGTTGACGCCTCCACAGACATTGCTCTCGACAAGATTTGCAACAGAGATAAAGAAGATACAACTGTTACCAAAGAAAGCGTAATCTATGTCTGTGTGTACAAGGATGAATCATCCATGTATCAGTGGATTACTTCTGATGAGTACTGCGAAACTCATGGTGAAAATTTGATATATGGTGGGTATCATAACAATCCGCATAGTTCTTCTAGTATGTCTCACTGTGGTGAATATATTGAATGTCAAACGGAAACCGACAGGAAAATCTGCCATGTCGGTACCGAGTCTTTCGTCAAATTGGATAGCGAGTGGCAATCTGTGGCAGTATATTGCGATAGACATTCTACAGGTTCCGCCTGTGAATTTGTCAATCATGTAGGTGAAGATATAACTGAGTCTACTCTTAGGTATTACGAACAAACGGAATACTACGTAAAGACAAATCAAGTTTATAAGAAAGCAGAAACTGTGGAAGAATATTGCGAAGCGTTTAATCCGGAACATAATGAGACCTGCATATTTAATTTTGCAGTTTACATTTATTGCGAAGTTTTAAGTAAATGGGCTGGGTGGTGCCCGACCCGCTGATAGAAATTGTACTAGAATATGAAAAAACTTACCCTTATACTTGCTCTTGCGCAGGCGGCGGTCTTTGCTCAGACCGGCCTCCTGGGGGGTAAAACTGGCCTCCACCAGCAAGATGCGAATACGCTTGGATTTTTCCACTTCCGTTTAGGGACGGGCGGTACAATTGCGATCGATAACTGGGGCTACACCCGTGGCGCCTTGTTTACGGACCAACATGGTCGTACCCAGAAACTCGACGTGTGGGACGCCCGTATGGAAAAGGGCCGCATTGACGGCGCTTTGGCCGGTAACTTCAACTTTGCGTTTGGCCTCCGTGATGACTTGGATATCGGCGTGAGCCTCCCGATTTACTACGACCACGCGAAGGATTACTCTGGCGAAGCTATCCGCGCTCACATGGGCAAGGGTGGTCTCGGCGACTTGCAGTTCTATGCCAAGTACCGCACACCGCACTGGTTTGGCCCGGATTACATGACAACTGCCGCTGTTGTGGATTTGACGGTCCCGACTGGCTGGAGGGGCGTGGGTATCCGTCCGCGTCACGCCTGGTTCCTCGATAACGAAGGCGGCCCGACGTATGCCTATACGGCGAACAGCGTGATGCTTGGTCTCACGGGTGTTGTCTCTGTCGATTACACCAAGAAGAATGTTCCGCTCGTCTGGAATTCTTCTCTTGGACTCATGATTGGCTTTGGCGATGCTTCGAATACGCTCGTGTATAGCACTGGCGTGAACTGGCTCGTGAACGATTATTTCCAGCCGTTCCTCGAATTCAGTGGCGAAATGCGCTTTGGAAACGATGCGTATCCGTTCAGTCCGATCACCGACCCGATGGTGCTTACGCCGGGTATCAATGTGAAGATTCCGTTCCTCAACATTGACTTTGCCGCAGGTATCGATATCGGTATCGGAAACCTCGTAGATGGCTATGATCGCAAAGACGCGATGGACAACTGCAAGGATTTCCAGATCAAGTACAAGGGTGAAACGGGTTACAGGGCTAGTTACTGCTATGTGGCCCAGCCGCTTATTGCTGGTATCGCCAAGCTCACCTGGACGTTTGGCTTTGACGGCGATGACGACAACGATGGTGTAAAGAACCGCAAGGACAAGTGCCCGGATACGTTCCCGCCGATCGTCGTGGACGAAGACGGCTGCGGCATCGATACGGACGAAGACAAGGTCTTTGACGGCCTCGACAAGTGCCCGGATACGCCGAAGGGTGTGCCTGTGGATAGCGTCGGCTGCCCGTTCGATACGGACGAAGACGGTGTCGTGGACTACAAGGATATGTGCCCGGATACGCCGAAGGGTGTGCCTGTAGATAGCGTCGGCTGCCCGTTCGATACGGACGAAGACGGGGTGCTGGATTACAAGGACCAGTGCCCGAATACGCCGAAGGGTGTCAAGGTGGATTCTGTCGGTTGCCCGCTCGACACGGACAAGGACGGAGTGTTCGATGGGCCGGACAAGTGCCCGGACACGCCGGAAGGTGTCGCCGTGGATGCTGACGGTTGCCCGCTTGATACCGATAAGGATGGTGTGCCGGATTACCGTGACAAGTGCCCGAATACGCTCCCGGGAATCAAGGTGAACAAGCGTGGTTGCCCGCTGCGCCGCAAGGAAGACCTGGATTACCTCAAGAAGGGCATCCAGTTCGAATTCGACTCGGCAAAGCTCTTGAAGTCCAGTTACCCGACTTTGGACGACATTATCGCGCTTTTGGAAAAGATTCCGGAAGTGAAGCTTGAAGTCCAGGGCCATACGGACATCGTGGGTACCGAAGATTACAACCAGAAGCTTTCTGAAGACCGCGCCCACTCCGTGACGGACTACTTCGAGTCGAAGGGCATTGCTGGCGAACGCCTCCGTGCGATCGGCTTTGGTACTCGTGTGCCGGTTGCTGATAACGTAACGGACGAAGGCCGTGCCAAGAACCGCCGCGTGGAACTTATCCCGTTCAGTTACTACACCGAAGGCGATAGCACTGTGGCTGCTCCGTCAGATTCGCTTTTGAATGATAGCACTGCCGTGCCGCCTCCGACGAAGTCTGAGGTGAAGCCGGAAACCAAGCCCGAAGTGAAGGTGAGGCTCAAGGCTGACCCGGCAAAGAAGGTGAGGTCTGCATCGAAGGCCGGTTCCAAGCGCAAAAAGGAAATTGAGGCGAAAGCCGCGAAGGCCGTCGAAGAGCTGAAAGCCGAAGTGAAAACGAAGGTTGAAGAAATCAAGGCTAAGGTCGCTCCGGCTGCTGAAAAGCCTGCTGAAACTCCCGCCGAGAAGCCCGTCGCTGCCGAACCTGCAAAGGCAAGTGCGCCGGCCCCGGCTGCCGCTGAGACTGCGCCGACTCCGTAAGGCGATGTTATGCCCGGCTTGACCGGGCATCTCCCTCTAGAAAATGTGAAAAGACCTGGCCGTGAGCCAGGTCTTTTTCGTGTTAAGAAGTGAAAAATTCAAAAAAACTTGTTTTTTACGTCATTTTTAGCCTCTTTTGATTCTTTTTGACGTAAAATTTTAATGTTGTCTGCAATAAAAAGGGCCTTTTTTAGCTTTTTGTGAGCGAAAATCTGCAAAAATGCTGCTTTGGGGATACAAAAACAGGGCTAAAAGCGAATTTTTAGCCCTGTTTAATGCAAAATTTGATACTTTGTCTAAAAATTTACGTCAAAAACTCAGTTCTAGTTGCTTTTTTTACGTAAAAAAGCCCGAAAATCAAAAATTTGCTTTGAAAGTGCAGGTTTGGGCGCTTTCAATACAAATTCTTACCCTGCAAAGTTCTTGCCGAGGATGGCAGAGACGTTCTTGAGGATTCCTTCGGCGACGTCCGGCTTGTTCATGGAATAGACGTGGACGTTCGTGATGCCGTTGGCGTAGAGGTCGATGATCTGGTCGGTGGCGTAGATGATGCCGGCCTGCTTCATGGCGTCCGGATCGCTACCGAACTTGTCCACGAGCGATTTGAAGCGCTGCGGCATGAACGAACCCGAAAGCTTGATGGCGCGTTCGACCTGGTTTGCGTTCGTGATGGGCATGATGCCGGGGAGCACCGGGCAGTTCACGCCTGCGTCGCGGAGCTTGTAAAGGAAGCTGAAGAAAAGGTTGTTGTCGAAGACCATCTGTGTGGTGAGGAAGTCTGCGCCTGCTTCGACCTTTTCCTTGAGGTGCTTGATATCATCGGCCTGGTTCGCGCTTTCCGGGTGCTTTTCGGGGTAGCATGCGGCGCCAATGCAAAAATCGGCATCAGCGGCTTTGAGTTCGCGGATAAGCTCGACGGCGTGGTGGTAGTCGCAGTCGCCACGACCGTTTGCAATGAGTTCTGGCGTGAGGTCGCCACGGAGGGCCATCACGTTCTTGATGCCGGCAGCCTTCATGTCTTCGATGCGCTGGTGGATGGTTTCCTTAGTGCTCGAAATGCAAGTGAGGTGCGCAAGCATCGGAATGTTGAAATTGTACTTGAGGTTTTTCGCAATCTCGAGCGTGTACTGGCTCACGCCGCCGCCTGCGCCGTATGTGACGCTCATGAATGCGGGGTTAAGCTTTGCAATCGCTTCGGTAGCTGCTTTAACGTTTTCAAAACTCGTTTCTTTCTTTGGCGGGAACACCTCGAAGGAGAGGCTCATCTTGTCTTGCTTCAGGATGTCGATAATCTTCATTGTATCTCCGTGCAACGGTCGGCTTTGTGCTATTGTTTTGCGGGGCAATGCCTAGTGTTGCGCTTTTGGTTTATGCAAATATTTAAATTCATGCATAAATGTAAATAAAATTCCCGACAATGGCAATGGGAATAGCGTAAAATTTTTGGAGAGATTGGCTGAGCTTGTTGCGTAAATTGACGAAAAATCAAATTATTTACTATATTGTGTGCTCACAAACGCCGTCGTAGCTCAGTTGGATAGAGCAGTTGCCTTCTAAGCAACGGGTCGTGGGTTCGACTCCCGCCGACGGTATGAAAAAAGCCCCCTTGTGGGGCTTTTTTCATACCGTCTGACGCCACAGGAGAAGCCAAGTTCGACATCTTCGCAGGGCGAGCGTCGCGGGCAAGCTCGCTTGCCCATGACCGAGCCGAAGAAAATGCTACAAAGCACGGAGTGCTTTGTGACTACGGCGTAAGGCGAGAGCAGCGCCTGAGCTTGCTCGAGCTTTGCCGAGCCATAGCAGAGGCTGCAAAGTACGCTGTGCTTTGTGCTTCCCGCCGCCAGCCTAAAAACAACAAACCCCGGCTCTAGTGCCGGGGCTGTCTAAAAATGGAGAACAATTACTTCTTCAAAATGGTGTTCAGTGTTGCGCGCAAGTGGTTCATGTTCGCTTCGTTGAGCGTCTCGTAACGGTAGAACGTGCCGTCTTTTTGCACGAGGTAGACGACCGGGATGTAGCCCGTGCCGTAGGCCGGCCCGAACTTGCTGTCTGTATCCTGGAACACCGGGATGACGGCGTGGTACTGGTCGATGAACAAGCGGATATCGTTCTTCTTGATACCGCCATTCAGGCCGATGGCAATGCCCGTAAGTCCCTTGGATTCATATTCCCTGATAAGGTTCTGGATTTCAGGGAAGTGCTTTTGGCAATGTGGGCACTTCGGGCTGAAATAGTAAATGAGCAATGGGCGGTTGCTGAAGTGGCTGAACAGAATGCCTGGATCGCTGATACCTGAAAGATGCTTGGAAAAGTCCATCTTCATCGGTTTGTTTGTTGTAGAATCCATCATCAATTTGATGTCGGCGACCTGTGGCTCTGGTGCAAGCTGCGCGAAACTCATTGCTGCAGCGAAAGCAATCAAACTGAAAATGCGGATAAGCATATACATACTCCTAAAGTCTTTTTGAGGTTCTACGGACCTCACTTTAAACATGTTGTAAAATACCAAAAAATAGAGACCTGAATTGTGATTTTGCGCAAAAATAGGGAAAAATATTGTAAAAAAACATCATTTTTGCACTTTGCCGCTATTCCTTCAGGATCCTCTTAAAAATATGTGTTGAAAAAGCCGGATTTTCCATGAATTCCTGTTCAAAAATGTCCATAATTTCTTCGGAATATTCGGTTTGCTTGCTGAGCAGCTTGATGGCTGAAATTTTAGCGGACGGTGTGGCGCCGGTGGCGTTTGCAAGTATATTGCCGAATTTTTGGAGCATTATCCAGAAGTATAATGTGAATTTTACTTTGGTAAGATTGTTCCCGTCAAAAAGGCTTTTGCCGTAATATCGGAAAAGTAGATAGGCGATGATCTTTTCGCTTTCGGTTTCTGTGTATAAGCTTGCGCCTGTGTTGCTCCAGCTGCTTTGCTTTACGAGCTTGTATGCGGTGCTCCATGCTGGCCCGAAGCTATCTCCCTTGCCCAAAAGGTCAATCCACGACCGGTGGATGTTGTCTGAAATTCCTTTGTTTGTAATCGAGAAAGCGGGGCTTTCTGCTTCCGGGATGTCGAAGCCGCTAGTTTCTACAGCGTAATCAAGCAGCTCGACGAGACGTTCATTCAGCGGACGGTCGTGATTGGCGAGAATTGCGAATAAATTATTTCTTTCATTGAAAATGACGTCGCGGGCTTCGATCGCGTCTTCGGGAATCTCGTCCGGAATGTCGTCGATTTCGTGCTCGACAAATGCGATGGGCGAGGTGGCTGTTCCTTTGCTTTCGAACAGCAGTCGCGCGGCCTCTTCACAGCAGAGACCGAGCCCCTTTTCCATGATGTCTCCGTAGACTTCGACAAATCGCGGGTGTTCGCGGCAAATGTCACAAAGACTGTCTTCGCCAAGATGACAAATCATGTCGCAGAGTCCGTCCCGTCTTAAAAATGGGCAGCGGTCGCCGGGCAATAATTTGAAATGTCCGTCCACGATGTTTTGGCGAAGGATGTCGCCGATGTCGCCTTTGATGGCGTTGTAGCGTTTTGCGCTTTTTTCGTCGATGTCTATTTCCCAGCCGATGCAGCAGGTGTCGGTGCATTTACCGGCGATGCACTGGAATGAATCGTAAAAATCAGGAACACGGAGAAGCATGTAATAAAGATAGAAAGCATTCCGTCATCCTGACGCTAAAAGCGGAAGGATCCAGTCATTTCTTGTGTTACTTTTACGAGACTTGACTAGACCCTTTCCTTCGGCAAGCTCAGGACAGGCTTGCTATGCTCCTCAGGGTGACGGAGATGCTTTTGATAAACCTGACCATCGCTATGCTCCTCTGGGTGACGATGATGCGTTCTAACAAAAAACTTACGTAAATATTATCTTTGTTCATTTAAAACTTGCTCAAATGAGCAAAAATTTGTGTAAAAATTTTTATAAAAAGTGCGAAAAATATGTTTTTTTTAAGTTCGACCCTGGTTTTCTATTGCCATGGTGGTAGAAAGTGGGTATATTTGTGGTGTGTGATAAGTGTTGTGGTAAAATGTGTCAAATATGAATTTCACTTCTTTCATAGGACAAGCCCAAACGGCGATCGATGGAAAGGGAAGAACCTCCTTCCCTAGGGAATTCCGTCGTCAGCTTTCGGCGTCCGAAGGGAATGAGTTCGTGGTCACCCGTGGCCCGGACCGCACCCTCCGGTTGTTTGTCCTACCTGAGTTTGAGAAATTCATGGCGGACTTGGATGCTAGGTCCGACCGCCGTCAAGCCGATTTAGTTCGGAGAGGCCTCTGCCCCACAGTCGTGGAGATGGATGGCCAGAATCGCATTTTACTCCCCAAGATTTTGCTGGAGTATGCCGGCCTTAAAGACGAAGTTCTTTATGTCCAGGCCAGCGGTAAAACTCTCGAATTATGGAATCCTGAACGTTACAACGAAAAGTATGGCTTACAAACAAATGAAGCTATCGACGCTTTCGATGCCGCGTTCTATGGTGAAGGCTTGACGGAGGGGGATAATGGCAGATAAAGATCTCCGCAAGTCAGTACATGTAAATGAAATTTCCGAAGCCGCGGTCGCTGGAGTTCAAGGGAGAGAATTCTATCACGATCCGGTAATGCTCCAGGAATGCCTTGAAGGTTTGAATATCAAGGCTGACGGAGTGTATGTGGACTGCACCCTTGGCGGTGGCGGCCACTCTTATGCTATAGCCCAAAAGCTGAACGAGGCGGGAACGCTCCATGCTTTTGACCGCGACGATGAAGCGGTCCAGTTTGCAACGAAGCGGCTTGCCGGTGTTCTCCCCAAGTTTATTGTCCATCCGGTTCCGTTTGCTGAACTCGGAAACGAAATTGAACCGAATACTATTGACGGTATCCTTTACGATCTCGGCATCAGCAGCCATCAGGTGGATGACTCTAGCCGTGGTTTTACGTTTGTAGGCGATAATCCGCTTGATTTGCGTATGGACCGTCGCGAAAATGTTTCTGCCCAGGAATGGCTCCGCACGGTAAGCGAAGATGATTTTGCCGCTGCGCTCCGCAAGAATGCCGATATGGACCGTGCATTTAAGCTTGCGACCCGCATCAAGGAAAAAGTGGGAGAAATTGCCACTCAGGGTCGCGATGTGCTTCCGAGCGATATCAAGTCCGTTGTCGAGGCTGTGTTCCCGGACAAGCGCCGTGACGCCAATAGTTTGCTTGCCCGTGTCTTCCAGGCTATCCGCATGGAAGTGAACGGCGAACTCAAGCAGATCGAGGATAGTCTTCGCGCCGCTGTCGATTGCCTCAAGGTGGGCGGTCGCCTCGTGGTGATGAGCTACCATTCCGTGGAAGACCGCTGCGTCAAGGAAACGGCGGCAGAATTTGAAAAAGCGTGCATTTGCCCGGAAAACTTGCCGGTCTGCATGTGCGGTGGCGACCACCAGCGTTTGAAAAAAGTGAATCGTAAGCCGATTTTGCCCTCGGCCGATGAAATCAACAGGAACAGTCGGGCTCGTTCTGCAAAACTTAGGATCTATGAAAGAGTATGATCGATAATGTGCAGAATGAATCCGTTAAATCAGGGAAGCATGGTCTTATGGGTATAGTGCTTCTGTTTGTTCTTGTCGGATCAATGGTCAGTATGATTCCTGTGTACATGCAGAATCGTATCAATCGTCTTTACGGTACGTTCTATGGCCTCAAGGAAAAGGCGAGCTTGCTCAACCGCGAAATTCTTTTGAAGAATTACGAGATCAACAAGCTTTCGTCGATAAATCACCTTTCGAAGTTTGCGGAACGCGCAGGGCTTGGCCTTAACGCCGTTCCGGTTAAAGTCATGATAACAGGGGGGACGAATGAATAAGTTCGGTGCTGATCCTCTGTTTATATTGAAGAGCCTTGTGCTTTGTACGATTGGCGTACTGATTTTGCAGACCTTTGATATTCAGGTTTTGAATCGCAATGTCTATCAGGTGAATACGCGGTCTATGGTAACGCATACGAAGAATTTGTATGCAGAACGTGGCACGATCATGGACCGCAACGGAATTGTTTTTGCCGAAAGCATGCGCGATACGAGCGATAACCTGGGTTACAGTCGCTTGTTCTTGCAGGGTTCGCTTGCCTCGCAGATTGTGGGGAAGGTGGGCTACGATGGCAGCGGCAGCATGGGCATGGAAAAAATTTTCAATGACAGCTTGCGCGGTGACGATGGCATTCGCCTGAGCATCCAGGACGTGAAAAGGCGTGAAGTTCATTCGCGTTCGAAGAATGTTGTTGAAGCAAAGTCTGGCTTGAATCTCGTGTTGACGATTGACCGCAATATGCAGGAAATTGTCGAGAAAGCTTTGAAGGATGGCGTTGCCGAGTTCATGGCGACGAGCGCAAGTGCTGTCGTCGTGGATCCGTACACCGGCGAAATCCTTGCGATGGCAAGCTATCCGACGTTTGACCCGAATTCCAAGAATCAGGGTGTCGATCGCGCTGGTAAAAATGAAATTGTCTCGATGTCGTACGAACCTGGGTCTACGTTCAAGGTGATTACGGCTGCCGCAGCTCTTGAAAATCATGTCGTTAGTCCGAACAAGGTCTTTGCAAATGAAGGCCGCTGCTGGCAATGGAACCCGAGATCCGAAAAGATTTGCGATACTCACGTCTATGGCGATATGGATATGAGTGAAGCTATGGTGCAGTCTTCGAATATCGTGTTTGCGAAGATCGCCTCTGAAGTGGGCGCCGTGCGGATGCAGAAAATGGCTCGCGCTTTTGGTATCGGGGAAAAGGCTTTTGACAATTACATTGGCGAAGAAAACGGAAGACTCTTAACGCCTGCGGAACTGACTCGCGATGATAGAACTTTAAAGACGATGGGCTTTGGCCACGCTGTTTCTGTAACGCCGATCCAGATGGTCATGGCGTATGCCGCTATTGCTAATGGCGGTAAGCTCATGCGCCCGCAGATTGTGAAGGAATGGCGCAATTCTAATGGTGATGTTGTCAAAAAGATTGAACCGATGGAAATCCGCAGGGCTGTTTCTGAAAAGACAGCCGCATCGATTCGCAAGATGCTCAATCGCGTGGTGAATAGCGGTACTGCGAAGAAAGTTGCGTCGCAGAAGCTTAACGATGTGCTGTTTGGCGGCAAAACGGGTACGGCTGAAAAGTACAACCGCGAGACTCGTTCTTACGACCGCAATTCCCAGGTGGCTTCGTTTATTGGTCTTGCTCCGTCCGAAGATACGCGCTATGTGTGCCTGGTGCTTGTGGATGACCCGCAGGGAAAACATGTGGGCGGCCTCACTGCTGGTCCGATTTTCCGCCGCATCATGGAAGGAATTTATTACCATCCGTCGCTCTCCCCGCTGGCTCATAACTTGAAACAGGTGAAACTCGGTTCTCCTTGTGACAGGGATTTTGCCGGGATGACGGCGACGTCGGCTAAGGATTATGCTAAAAAGAACAAGTGTCCGGTTCGTTTCGAAGGCAAGGGTCTCCGCGTGATTTCGGAACGTATGGATGCGGGTCTGGTGAATGGAAAGACGCTTGTGCTTGGCGATGCTGTTGCGCACAGGATGCCCAACTTGCAGGGACTTTCGTTAAAGGATGCTCTCGAAGTGATGGGGAACATCCGCATGAATGTTGAATATACAGGAAAGGGACGCGTTGTAGCCCAGGAGCCGAAGGCCGAAGAAGCTTTGCGGAAGGGCGCTATTTGCAAGCTTACCTTAAAGGAGAAAAGCTGATGATTTCGGAAGGACTTATGGAAAAGTTGTCCGTGACGGGGCTTTGTGATGATTCCCGCCGTGTGAAACCGGGAAATTTATTCTTCTCCATTCCGGCAGAAGGCTACGAGGCTTTTGCCCGCAGTGCGATTGCTGCCGGTGCCGTTGCTGTCGTGGGCGAGACGATGGCTCCCGAAGGACTTACGTCCAAGTGGATTCAGGTGCCAGACGTGAAGGCTGCCCGCCTCGAAGCCGCAAGAATTTTTTACAAGGATCCGTTCAGCAAGCTCACTTGCCATGCCATTACGGGTACGAACGGCAAGACGACTAGCGCGTTCCTCATGAATGCGATGCTCGAAGCGGAAGGCCGCAAGACGGCATTGCTCGGTACCATCAAGAACAAGATTGGCGACAAGTCTGTGCCGGCATCGCTTACGACTCCGGGTCTTTTGGACCTTTATGAATTTGCATCCCGTGCTGTGGCTGAAGGCTGTACCGACCTCGTGATGGAAGCGTCTTCGCATTCGCTCCACCAGGGGCGTGTTGCTGGAATCAAGTTTAGAAGCGGTCTCTTTAGCAACTTGACGCAGGATCACCTTGATTACCACAAGACGATGGATGCCTACTTCGAAGCGAAAAAGTTGCTCTTTACGAAGTACCTTGCAGAAAATGGCGTGGCTGTCATCAACATTGACGATGCTCACGGCGAACAGCTCTTTAATTCTCTCGACTGCCGCAAGGTGGCTGTTTCGAGACTCGGCAAGGCTAAGGCTGACGTGAAGCCGTTTGGCGAAATCAAGAGCACCGAAGACGGCCTTGAATTCACGCTCCCGATGATTGCAACGGAAAAGTTTGAAACTCCGCTCTGCGGCGACTTTAACGTGGACAACTTGCTCCTCGTGCTTGCATGGGCACACGCCCTTTGCGTACCGGAAGATGCGATGCGCAAGGCGATTGCGACCGTGCGCGTTCCGGGTCGCTTTGAAAAGGTCTGGAGCAAGGACGGCAAGCATGTGATTGTGGACTACGCCCACACGCCGGATGCTCTTGAACGTGTGCTGAATGTGGCCCGTAGCCTCTGCCGCGGCAAACTTTCGACCGTGTTTGGCTGCGGTGGCGACCGCGACAAGACGAAGCGTCCGATCATGGGTGGCATTGCCGAACGCATTGCGGACAAGGCTTGGCTCACGTCGGACAATCCGCGTACCGAAAAGCCTGCAGACATCATCGCTGACGTTCGCGCCGGCATGACGACGGACAAGTTTGAAGTGGTCGAAAACCGCGAAGAAGCCATCATTCGCGCCTGTGCGGAACTCAAGAGCGGCGACTGGCTTGTGATTGCGGGCAAGGGCCATGAGGATTACCAGATTATTGGTAAGACCAAACATCATTTTGACGATCGCGAAATTGCGGTGAAGGCGATGACTGATGCTGAAGCTTGATTTGACAATTGGAGAAATGCTCAAGATTCTGGAAACCGAGGCTGTCGGTGTTCCGGCCCGCACCTTGAAGCGCAAGGTGAATCTTTGCATGGATTCTCGTGAAAGTGCTAAGGGCGTTGTCTTTTGGCCGATTAAGGGTGCTCGCTTTGACGCCCACCAGTTTGTATCTCAAATGGAAAAGGATGGAGCTTTGATGAGCGTTGTAAACCAGACTGCTATCGATCCGAATTTCAAGATGTACGCTCCAGTCGATGATACGACGAAAGCCCTCTTGAAGCTTGCCAAGGGCTATCAAAGACTTTTCAAGTTGAAGAAGGTCGCCATTACCGGAAGTAATGGCAAGACCACTACAAAGGAAATGACGAAGGCTGTGCTTTCGATGAAGTTCAATACCCATGCGACAAAGGGGAACTTCAATAACCATATCGGTGTCCCGATGACGCTTTTCCAGCTGAAGCATAGCCATGAAGCTGCCGTTGTCGAAATGGGCACAAGCGGTCCGGATGAAATTCGTCCACTTTCCCTGGCTACGGAACCGGATATTGCCGTGATTACGAACATTGGCGCAAGCCACCTCGAACGCCTTGGCGATCTGGACGGCGTTTTCAACGAAAAGATCAACATTGTCGCAGGTCTCAAGAAGGGCGGCACGTTGATTGTGAACGCCGATGACGAGCGCCTCTGCAAGGTGAAGGCGACCAAGAATTACAAGGTCGTGACGTTCGGTGTTCGCCGTGGTATCCTCAAGCCTGAAAAGCTCAAGTGGACTGAAAACCTCTGCGCTGATTTCTACATCGGCCGTACGCATTTTGTGTTGAATGTCCCGGGTGACCATAACCTTTATGACGCTCTTGCTGCAATTGCCGTGGGTGAGGCTCTCCGCATCCCGAAGAGTGATATTGCAAAGGCTTTGGCTGGCTTTACCTCCACAAGCATGCGCATGGAAATCAAGGCCGCAAACGGCTTCAAGGTGATTTCGGACTGCTACAATGCAAACCCGTCTTCGACGAAGATGGCGCTCCAGACGCTTGGCAACATGCGTGTTGAAGGCAAGCGCATTGCAGTGCTTGGCGACATGCTTGAACTTGGCAAGGAAAGTGGCAATTTGCACAAGCAGATAGGAACTTTGGTTCCTGAAATGAATTTTGACGTGCTCCTTGCCGTTGGTAAGGAAGCTAAGAAATATGTTGAAGGGGCGAAGTCTCGCGGTATGAAAAATGTCCAGTACTTCGAAACTGTCCCGGAAGTCATCAGCCATTTGAGCGAAACGGTTGCGGAAGGCGATATCCTCTTGGTGAAGGGGAGCCGCGGCATGCACATGGAACAAGTGGTCGATGCGCTCCTCCACATGGTGCCCGTGTTCAAGATTTAAGATAAGGTTTACAGGTTAAGATGTCTAACGCACAGTCCACAGGAATGAACAAACTGTTGATGTTTGTCACACTAATGTTAGTGTGCTTTGGCTGTGTTGTTGTCTATTCGGCATCGGCACCTGTGGCTTTGTCGAAAAATTTGCCCGCAGAGCATTATCTCTTGGCTCATTTAAGCAAGGTCTTGGCATCTGTCGTCATTATTGGCGTGTTCTATAAGATTGACTATGCGTTATGGAAGGTGATGTCTCGTGTGATTTTTGGTGTCGGCGCCGTTCTTACGCTTGCAGCTATTGTTTCTGGGGGCGAGGTGAAAGGAGCTTCTCGCTGGATCTTTGGTATACAGCCCTCCGAGATTATGAAGTTTGGCTTTATCACTTGGGTTTGTGCGAAGCTGTCGGATGCAGGTGATGAAATCAAGTCGCTCAAGTGCTCGATTATCCAGCCTGCAGTACCTCTCGGAATTGCCGCGATTTTGCTTCTTTGCCAGCCGAATTACTCGATGCTGATCATGTTCTGCACCTTGTTGCTCGTTTTGCTCTTTATTGCGGGTGCAAACTATAAGTATGTAGGTTTGAGTGTCCTTGTGAGTGTTCCTTTGGGAATTATCGCAATGCTTCTAAAATCCCATACCCGTATGCGTATTCTTGCCTTTTTCTCTGATGAAGGCGCCATGAAAAATTCGCAGTACCAGGTGGATCATGCTCTCGAGGCTCTTGGAAATGGCGGAGTCTTTGGAAGAGGCGTTGGCATGGGTGAACAGAAACTCGGCTATTTGCCCGAAGCTTATAAGGATGTTGTCTACGCGTCGATTGGCGAAGAATTTGGCTTTATCGGTACATTTGCCGTTTTGATTGCTTTCGCGATTCTTTTCTCGCAGGGCTACAATATTGCAAGGTCTTCGACGACGCGTTTTGGCAGGTATATGGCTGTAGCGCTTACGACATCGCTTTTCATGAATTTTGTCATTCATGTGTGCGTGTGCGTGAGGCTTATTCCGGCAACAGGCCAGCCGCTTCCGTTCCTTAGCTTTGGCGGAACGAACTTGCTCTTGTCGGCTGCCTTTATTGGAATTTTGTTGAATATTTCTCGCCCGACAAGTGGCAAGAGCATCCGTGAACCCTATATGAGTAGTACGCTTTCTTTTGATACGGGTCGGTTTATGAATTTTAGGACAAGAAGGAGTTCTATATGAAAAAGTTCCTCTTTGTTTGCGGTGGCACTGGTGGCCATATTTTCCCGGCAGTGGCTATTGCCGAAAGCTTGAAGAAGATGGGTGTTACTCAGATTACGTTTGCTGGCCGTAAGGATTCCATGGAAGAACGCCTTGTGGCAAAGAACTGGCCGTATGAATACATTTCGGCCGTTCCGCTGCATCGTGGACCGTTCCTCAAGAATTTGGCTTTGCCGTTCAACTTGACCAAGTCCTTGATTCGTGCAAAGAGCGTCGTAAAGAAAGTGGCGCCGGATGTCGTGATTGCAACTGGCGGTTATGTCTCGCTCCCGATTGTCCTTGCCGCTGGTTCTATGGGAATTCCTGTTTATTTGCAGGAACAGAATGCTGTTGCCGGTATTGCAAATAAGGTTGGTGCCCGTTATGCAAAGACTGTCTTTGTCACTTCCGAAGAAGCGATGAAGGGCTTCCCGATTGAAAAGACGCGTATTCTCGGCAATCCGATTCGTGATTTGCCTTCTGCGGATTCCTTGACTCGTCCGGTGGAATTCCGTGAAGGACGCAAGGCTGTGTTTATCGTTGGTGGTTCCCAGGGTGCCGTGGGCATCAACAACAAGATTGAAGAAAGCATTGGCCGCATTGCCGCCCACGAAGATATTAGCGTGGTCTGGCAGGTGGGTGTAAAGAATGTCGATAGCATCAACGAACGCCTTGGCATTTTGCCGAACGTCGCTGTGCGTGGCTTCTTGGACAACATTTATGCTTACATGAAGCATGCCGACTTGATTATCAGCCGTGCAGGGGCGTCGGGACTTGCAGAAATTCTTGCGTTTGGCAAGCCTTCTATTCTGCTCCCGTACCCGCATGCTACCGCAAACCATCAGGAACACAATGCCCGCGTGGTCGAGAAGGCTGGCGCTGCTCTCGTGGAACTTGATGATGAACCGAATGATCTTTGGAATAAAGTAGAAGCACTCCTTTATGATCCGGAGCGCTTGAAGCAGATGGGCGAAGCCGCTGCAACGCTTGGCATGCCTGATGCCGCTGACCAGATTGCGAAAATTATTCTGGATATGGAGAGATCGTAATGCAGATTAATGATTGTAAACGTGTTCGTCGCCTTCATTTTGTGGGTATCGGTGGTGCCGGTATGTCCGGTATTGCTGAGGTGCTTCACGAAAACGGTTTCGTGGTGACAGGTTCCGATATGGGCGAAGGCGCTGTCATTGACTATTTGAAGGGCCTTGGCATCCGTATTGACTCGAAACACGAAGCAAAGAATGTCGTAGATGCGGACTTGGTCGTTTATTCTTCTGCCATTCCGTTTGACAATCCGGAACTTGTCGAAGCCCGCAATCGCCGCATTCCGGTGATTCGCCGTGCCGAAATGCTCGGTGAACTGATGCGCCTCAAGTACACGCTCTCTATTGCCGGTACGCATGGCAAGACCACGACGACGTCTATCGTTGGCGCCATCTGGGAAGAAGCTGGTCTTGACCCGACGATTATCGTCGGTGGCATTGTGAAGGGCAAGTGCAGTGGCGCAAAAGTGGGCCACGGCGACTACCTCATTGCCGAAAGTGACGAATTTGACCGTAGTTTCCTTTCGATGATGCCCTCTTCGGCGATCATCACGAACATCGATGCCGACCATCTCGATACTTACGAGAACATTGATGCCATCAAGGATGCGTTCACTCAGTTTGCAAACAAGATCCCGTTCTACGGTCAGGTGATTGTATGCCTCGACGATCCGAACGTGCAGCAGATTTTGTCGCACTTGAAGAAGCCGGTGATTACGTATGGCTTTACTCGCCAGGCGAAGTACCGCATTGAAAATCTCAAGTTCGTGAAGGGCTATCCGCAGTTTGAAATCTTGAATGACGGCAAGAGCCTTGGCGAATTCAAGCTCCAGATTCCGGGCCGCCACAATGTGTTGAATGCGACTGCCGCTGTGGCTCTCGCTGTCGAAGAAGGCATTTCGATTGAAGTTGCTCGCAAGGCCGTGGCTGCATTCGAAGGCGTGAAGCGCCGCTTTGAATTTATCGGCGAAAAGAACGGTGTCATGGTTTTTGATGACTATGCGCACCATCCGACGGAAGCGACTGCTACACTCCTCGGATTCCGCGAAGCGTTCCCGGACAAGCGCATCATTGTCGCTTTCCAGCCGCACTTGTTTACGCGTACCCGCGACCAGCACGAAGCTTTTGGTAGCGCCTTTGCAAACTGCGATGTGCTCTTGGTGACCGATATCTATCCGTCTCGCGAAAAGCCGATTGAAGGCGTGACCGGTGCGATGGTTGCTAACAGTGCCGCTGACCGTGGTCATCGCGATGCCCGCTTTATCGGAGATTTGAACAACTTGATTCCGGTTTGCAAGGACTTGCTCAAGCCGAACGACGTGATCGTTCTGATGGGTGCCGGCAATATCTGGAAGCTTGGACAGACGATTTTGGAGAAAAGCATTTGACTTTAGAAGAAACAACAATGTTCGGTCGACGGATCGGATACAACGAACGCAAGCGTAAGCGTAAGCGCGCCCGTATGAGACGGATGCGTGTGGCTGGCGTCGTTCGTTGGTACAAGCGTAAGGGCTGGATCTTGACCTTGCTCCTTATTGTGGCTACCGTCGCGCTGTGGCAGAGTCGTTTCTATCTACACCAGATCAATCCGCTTGAACTCAGGCATTTGCAGTACATCGAAATCGAGGGCAATCGTATGCTCTCTTGGGAAGATGTGGTGCAGAGTGCGCAGGTTGAAACGGGCATGCTCATGTCGGAACTGGATGCCGACTCTGTCAAGAAGTCTCTCTTGCAGATCCCGCTCATCCATTCTGCCGAAGTGGAAAGCAAGTTTCCTTCGTCGCTTTACATCAAGTTGCAGGAAGCGTCGCCAATCGTGTCTGTCCTTGAAGGTGGCAAGGGAACAGTCTATTCTGAACGTGGACTTTCGCTCCCGATGTCGATGATGACGGCTTTGCATTTGCCGATTCTTGAAAATGAATCGGTAGGGAAGGTAAAGCTTGTGGCCCAGTTCCTGTTTGCCATGCGTAAGGAGGACAAGCCTCTTTATGACCGCGTGTCGCAAGTGGGATGGTCGGAGAAGGATAAGGCTTTTGAAGTGTTCTTTAAGGATGCCGGATTTCGCGTAATGTTTCCGGAATCGAACTGGGATAAGGACTTGTTTATGTTGTATGATGCTATCGGAAAGGGCTTTAGAAAAGATCTCCTTTGTGCTAGCGAGGTTGATATGAGATTTCATGGATTTGCGTATATAAAAAACTTTGATAAGAGGTGTATCAATGGATGACGATAAGCAAATAGTCAAAAAAGAGGACTACATTTTCGGGCTGGATATTGGCGCCTCGAAAGTGAATTTGTTCGTTGGCATCTCGGAAGGTGAATCCGTCCGAGTTGTGGAATGTGGTGACTTTCCGTTGGAATCGTCTGACGAATACGATTCCGTTGTGGAAACGCTGCAAAAGGCCGTCCATGTGCTTGAATCATCGGCGGGTGTCGATGTGCGCGATGTCTATGTGGGCATCGCAGGAAAACATGTGTCCTCGTTCAGCTACAAGGGCCTGGTGACGCTTCCGACAAACGAAGTGCGCGATGAAGACATTATCAATGTTCAGCGTCAGGCAAGTACGCTTCCGGACAAGGCTGGCGAAATCATCCATATCTTCCCGGGTGAATATACGCTGGACGACAGAACGGGTATCCGCAATCCGAAAGGCTATTCTGGCCGTCGCTTAGGAGTTGAAGTTCAGGTGGTTACCTCACGCCCGAATGCTCTCCAGGATATCGCCAAGTGCGTGAATCGTGCGGGCCTCAACGTGGCGGGCTTTGTCCTCGAACCGCTCGCTGCTGCGTCCGCTGTTCTGTCCGATGACGAACGTGAACTTGGAGTGGCGCTGATTGATATTGGTGCCGGCTCTGCAGACGTGGCCGTCTTTGTCAAGGATTCCGTGCGCTATACGGCATCGCTCGACATTGCTGGCAACATTATTACAAGCGATATTAGCAAGTGCCTCAAGGTTCCGGTTTCTCTCACGAAGGCCGAAGAACTCAAGAAGAAGTATGGCACCTGCTCGCTCAACAATTTGATTGAAGATGAAACTTTCCCGGTTCCAGGTGTGGGCGACCGTGGAGAAGTTCTTTGTTCCCGTAAGCTTTTGGCTCAAATTATTACTGCGCGTGTTGCAGAAATCTTCAAGCTTTTGGCGAAGGACTTGGAAAAGCACCACCTCGACACCGTCATTGATGGCGGTATCGTCCTTACGGGTGGCTGCTGCAACCTTGCTGGCATTGAAGAAATTGCAGCTAAAGTATTCAAGAAGCCTGTGCATATCGGCAAGCCGAGAGGCATGAGCGGCATTCAGGAAGCTTTCCAGAATCCGTCTTATGCAACCGGCATTGGCCTCTTGTACTACGCGAACAAGAAGCATCGCGAAAAGAAACAACGTGATACAGATACCCAGCTGCTTGTTACAGTAAAGAAGGGTATGCAGCGTATTCGCGACATCTTTAAGACTTACTTTTAACCGTTAAACCACTCAAATCAGGGAGATAAACTATGAGTGACTTTGAAAACATCAACTTCGAGGCTAAGTCTCGTATCACGGGCGATGACGCTCCATCCAGAAATGCTAAGGTCAAGGTGTTTGGCGTCGGCGGTGCCGGCGGCAATACTGTGAACCGTATGAAGCAGATGAATATTGAAGGTGTAGAATACTACGCTATCAATACTGATGCTATGGCTTTGGATCAGAGTCTCGCCGACCACAAGATCCTTATCGGTGAAAAGAGCACGAGAAATCTCGGTGCTGGCATGGATCCGGAAATGGGCCGCAAGGCTGTCGAAGAAAACATCGATGACTTGAAAAAGTCTATGATGGGCGCTGACCTCGTGTTCGTTACGGCGGGCATGGGTGGTGGTACCGGTACGGGTGCCGCTCCGATCGTTGCAACTGTTGCCCGTGAACTTGGCATCCTTACGGTTGCCGTTGTCACGAAGCCGTTCCGCTTCGAAGGCAATGTCCGTAATTCCTTGGCTCAGAATGGCGTTCGCGCTCTCCGCGAAGCTGCTGATACGATCATCGTTATCGAAAACAAGAAGCTCTTGAACCTCATCCAGAATACGAACAAGAACGCTACTGTTGATGAAGCTTTCAAGATGGCCGACGAAATCCTCGGTAATGCCGTGCAGAGCATCTGCAGCATCATGTTCCGTCATGGTCTTGTTCACGTTGACTTTGCCGATATCCGCAAGGTCATGCTCAAGGGCGGTTCTGCTCTCATGGGTACGGGTACTGCAGAAGGCGAAGGCCGCGGTGTTGCCGCTGCCGATGCAGCCCTCTCTTCTCCGCTTCTCGAAGACATCGATATCCAGGGCGCTTCTGGTGTGCTCATCAATGTTTCTCATGGCGAAAACTACTCCTTGCTCGAACACAACGAAGCAATGGAACACATTTACGACGCTGTGGGCGAAGAAGGCAACCCGAATATCATCGTCGGCGATATCACTCTTCCGGAACTTGGCGACAAGGTTTGCATCACCATCATCGCAACGGGTTGCGGTGGCACGAACAATGCTGCTGCTGTGAACTATGCAGGCATCGGTTCTGCTGCTTATCAGCAGGCTCAGACTTATCAGGCTGCAGCCGCTCCGGTACAGGCTGCAACTCCGCGTCCGACCACTAACTTTGTGGCTCTCGCAGGCCGTGCTACGGCTGCCATGCCGACCGCTCCGATGGCTGCTGCCCCGACGGTTGCCGCTCCGGCTGTCACTCAGCGCGTTGTTCCGGCTACAGCTCCTGCTGCTCCGTCTTACATGGCTCCGCAGAACACTTATGCTAGCGCAGCTCGCCAGGCCGCTCCGGTGAACACGGCTGCCGCCATGTTTGCTCCGGCTTCTTCTTTCGCTTCTCCGAGCTTTGACGTTAAGGCCGGTTATGCAGAAGAAGCTGTTGCTACAAAGACTGTTCGTGAAACAGAAGAAATGCCGGGTGTTGCAGAAGCAGATCCGCTTTCCAATGGCAACTATGCAAGTTCCTTCAAGCAGGAATCTCGTCCGGCTCAGACGGAACAGGTGAGTGCTGTAGATTATGACACTCCGGCTTTCATGCGCAACCAGAAGGCTCCTGAAGACGCTCTTAAGGAAAGCAATGTCGATTATGACTTGCCGGCCTTTATGCGTATGAATTCTGACTTGTTCTAATCGTGAATAACGATTAGCCTTACAGTGCAATAACGAAATTCGACCTGGTGCGTTCGAAGTTTTCGAGTGCGCCTTCGAGAAAGAACACACACACACGGGTGCGTGAGTGCGCACCCACCACAACACAAGGGATCACCCGGGTCTCCCTGCCTGGGTGGTCCTTATCGTGTCCGCTTCGCTTTGGTTTAATAGAAAAACTCCGTCGGCGCTTTGCTCTCGCCAACACGGCACGCTTACGCCGTGCCGCTTATGGCTTACGGTGAGTCCGCTCGGCTCTTGTGCAATACAAGACTCCGTCTTCGCCTCACTCTCGCCAACACGGCACGCTTACGCCGTGCCGCTTATGGCTCATGGTGTGTCCGCTCGGCTCTTGTGCAAAGGACAAGTTCCTTCTTCGCCTCGCTCTCGCCTTCGATGACTCGTCAATACGAGTCACCTCCGGCTCACGGCGTGTCCGCTTCGCTTCATGCTTGATTTGTCATGCCCGCCTTGAGCGGGCATCTCCATGTTCAAAAGACTTTTTAATACATTTATATTATGTTATCTCGTGCGTTATTGTTTGCTTGTTTGATGGCGGTGGCTGTGTTTGCCTCGGCTGAAGATCCTTCTGAAAAGCCTGCGGAAAAGGTTGGCTATTTCCAGATCGGGACGGATTTCAATTTCGGTTTCAACGGCGGCCCTACGGATCCGATGTTTGCTGTGGATACTGCCGAAAAATATGGTGTCAACTGGCGTGGACTCCGGATTCCGCTGGAGACGGCTCGCAATTACGAGGAACACATCAGTCCGTTTTTTACGCTCAGTTTTCGTGCCGGCTACAAGAATTTTGACTTTTTGCTAGAGGCTCCTTTGCGAAAGGATCTGGAAGCCTGGTTCAATAGTGAACTCAAGACGAATTTTACTTACAAGCCGAGCGAACTTGATATCAATGTCCCGACAAATGCTTATGCTAAATGGGAAAATTCTGTAGGCTTTGTTCAGTTTGGTAGGTTCAATCCCGAAGATTTGAAAATTTCTAAAAATGATGTTTTTCTTGGTGGCTTGCCGTATCACGATGGAATCCATTGGAATTTGAATATTGGCATTTTCCGTTATGACTTTTTGCTGAGTTCATTGAATGCGTGGCTTTTTGACGATGTGATAAATCACGAAACGGGCTGCCCGCCGGAAGGTAGCGAAGCGTATGCCCAAAAATGTACATCTCCGGGTCGTCAGGTGAGCAACCAGCGCAATCGCACTTATACAGAAAATGTGAAGAACATGGTTTTCCACAGATTTGGCGTGGATACGAAAAAGTTCTGGATTTATATTGTTGAACAAAGTGTGATTGGCGGCAAGTCCTTGGAATTCCGCTCTATCAATCCGTTTATGTTCTGGCACGATAATTACGCAACGGGTTATACGTCTGCGGCAACGTCTGTAGAATTTGGTTACAAGACTTCTAATGGCGCAAAGTTCTATAGCCAAATCAATATGGAAGATATTGCGAGCCCGGTCGGTGAAGACAAAAAGATGGGCACGAACCGCTCTATCATCAATTACATGGTGGGTTACTATCATGAACTCGAAACCCGCAATTACGGAAAGTTCTCCTGGCGCTTGGATGTTGTTAAAACTGACCCTGCATCAAACAACAGCAAACTTCCGCTTTTGAAATACACTGGGCGCCGCAATTACCGCAGTAATTATCGCGAACAGGGCGATAGCGATTATGCTGATGCATACTTTGTTGATTATCCTATTGGCTACCGTCGTGGTTCTGATGCGCTTGATTTGTGGTTTGACATGAACTGGAATTGGAATCATCATTCTGCGACGATGACGCTTGCTTGGCTGCGTCAAGGCGATAAGGAACTTTATACGGACTATGACAAAGCTTTAAAATCAGAAGAAACTCTTTCAGGAGTTGTCGAAAAGCAGTTCCTCGTTGATGTGCTTTATGAAAGAGAAGTGCGTGAATGGTTTAAGTTTTATGCCGGCGGTGGTTTCCGCGTGTATCGCAATCTCTCGCATGATAAAAAGGAAGATGGTTCGGATGCCTGGATCCGTTCGGGCGTGAAGTTCTATTTCAATCCTGTGGATATGAAGTTCTGATTTTTCCTTCCTGTTTGTTGAAGGCTTGCTGGAATCTTTTTTACTACATTTGTACTGTAAGTTTTTTGTAATCAGAATGAATGCGCTGTGTGCGTGTTCTTTTAGGAGAAAATAAATGAAAAAATATCTTTTGCCATTGTTTGGTATGGCTCTATATTTTACAGCTTGCGAGGATGAACTTGCGCCTGTTTCAGGGAGTGCTGCTGAAACAGTAACTTCGTTCAGTGATTTGAGCGAATGCAACAAAAAAATTATTGGCAAGTTCGTCTACGTGTCCGATTCCGTAAAGGTTTATGCCTGCACGGATGATGGCTGGGCTGCAGTTACCGGCGCTGCTGTCAGTGGCAAGAATGGTAGCAATGGAACCAATGGTAAGAACGGAAAAGACGGTAATGATGGCAAAGATGGTAAAGACGGAAAGTCTTGCACCATGACTCCTTTTAAGGACGGTTCGGGCTTTGATGTTATCTGTGATGGCAAGTCGATCGGAAGTGTGAAAAATGGTGCGGATGGCGTCAAAGGTAAAGACGGTACTAATGGCTCGAACGGTAAGGATGGAACTTCTTGCTCTGTCGCTAAGGCCGCAGATAGCGATGACGTTGTTGTGACTTGCGGAGACAAGTCTGTGATGATTCACAATGGCGTCGATGGTAAACCGGGTGCTCCTGGTACAAAAGGCACAGACGGTACGAACGGCACTGATGGCACGAATGGTAGTGATGGCGCCAGCTGCAAGATCGTGAGCGACATGGATGGTGTTGTTCAAATCCAGTGCGGCGAAGGCAAAGATGCGACAACGACAAAGCTTTACAAGGCCATATGCGGAACAAAGCCTTATGACCCTGAAAAAAGTTTCTGCACGGCAGAGGGGGAAGCGTATCCACTTTGCAATGGCAAAAAATATGACCCAGCGACGTATGAATGCGTTAATGGCGAACCTGTAGAAGTTTTGAAATCTTGTGGTGACGAATTATATAACGCACATGCAAAATTCTGTTTTAACAATAAAACGTATCCTCTGTGTAATGGGGAAGAATATGATGTGGAATTAGAGACTTGCGAAAATGGCAAAAAAGTTGTGGTCTATGAAAAATGCGGTGATGAAAAATTTAAAATAGCAGATGCAGATCACTTGTTCTGTGCTGAATTTGAAAATAAAACCACTGAAGAAAAAACTTATCAGGTTTACAAGTACACGACGATTGAAGTTAAGGATAAAGATTACTCCGAAACTTGGATGGCCGAAAACGTGAATTACAAAACAGATGATAGCTATTGCTATAATGGTGCTGATAAAAATTGCAAAACATATGGGCGACTCTATGCTTGGGATGACGCCCAGAATGTTTGCCCCAATGGTTGGCGCATGCCTAGCTTGGATGAATGGCATATCCTTTTTGATGTTGTTGGTGGTACTTCTGCTGACAATATTTCTGGTAAAGTTCTCAAGTCTGTAGAAGGCTGGAAATATGACAGTCCTGCAACGACGGGTTCTGATAAATATGGCTTTACGGCGCTCCCTGGTGGATTGCAGGTGTATGATGGTGGTATGTTTATGTTTGATGGAATAGATACCGATGCTGTTTTTTGGACTTCTAGTGGTTCAGGATCTGATGGTACTGGACCGAATGCGGTTTATGTGAGAATCTCATATGATAAGGTAACAGCAAATATTAGTTCCTTCTTAAAGGAATCTAGAGTTTCTGTCCGTTGCATAAAAAACGTTGAAAAAAACTAACCGCAAAATCTTATTGTCATGCCCGCCTCTGCACGGGCATTTCTTTTTAATGGTTGCCTAATAATTTTATATTTGTAGTCACAACAAGGAGTTTTTATGGCAGAAATCGGTACACCTCTTAGTTCTACCGCAACAAAGGTTCTCTTTTGCGGTTCTGGTGAATTGGGCAAGGAAGTCATCATCGAAATGATGCGTCTTGGCGTCGAAGTGATTGCAGTGGACCGTTATGCCAACGCTCCGGGCATGCAGGTGGCTCATCGCAGCTACGTGATCAACATGCTCGATGGCAAGGAACTCCGTGCCGTCATTGAAAAGGAAAAACCGGACTACATCGTGCCGGAAGTCGAAGCGATTGCAACGGACACGCTCGTGGAACTCGAAAAGGAAGGCTACAACGTCATCCCGACCGCCAAGGCCACGAAGCTCACGATGAACCGCGAAGGCATCCGCCGCCTGGCTGCCGAAGAACTCGGACTCAAGACGAGTCCGTACCGCTTTGCGGACAACTACGAAGATTTCAAGGCTGCGGTCAAGGAAATCGGCATCCCGTGCGTGGTGAAGCCGGTGATGAGTTCTTCTGGTCATGGTCAGAGTGTCATCAAGACCGAAGCCGACGTTGAAAACTCCTGGAACATTTCTCAGACGGGTGGCCGCACTGGTGCTGCCAGCCGCGTGATTGTCGAAGGCTTTGTGCCGTTCGATTACGAAATTACTTTGCTCACGGTTCGCCATGTGGCAGGCACGAGCTTCCTGGAACCGATTGGCCACCATCAGGTGGGCGGCGACTATCAGGAATCTTGGCAGCCGCAGCCGATGAAGCCGGAACTCTTGGAACAGGCAAAGGTGATTGCAAAGAAGGTCACGGACGCTCTTGGCGGTCGCGGCATCTTTGGTGTGGAACTTTTCGTTTGCAAGGATGAAGTCTTGTTCAGCGAAGTTTCTCCGCGTCCGCACGATACGGGCATGGTGACGCTCATTTCTCAGGACCTTTCCGAATTTGCATTGCATGCACGCGCCATTCTCGGCCTCCCGATTCCGAACATTGCATTCCACGGCCCGAGCGCATCGAAGGCTATCGTCGTCGATGGCAATTCTGACCACGTGAAGTTCAGTGGTTTGGAAGAAGTTCTTGCAGAACCGGATACGGGCCTTCGCTTGTTCGGAAAGCCGGAACTCAAGGGTCACCGCCGTATGGGCGTTCTCCTCGCTCGTCGCGATACAGTCGAAGAAGCCAAGGCGACGGTTATGGCTATGCGCGAAAAAGTGAAAGTGACATTATAGTGGTTAGTAAACAGTGGTTAAGTAAACAGGAATGTAGTCGTCCTCCCAAGGTTGGGGGTTGGCTGCATTCCGCTTCCCAACCACTAACCACTTTACAGCACTTTTCCTAGTGCAATTATTGCGGCGGTGCGGGCGCGGAGGCGCGTGTTGCCGAGGTTCAGTAGATGGACTTTCCCGTTCTTGAACGCTTTTATCGCATCGATTTCACGGGGCGAGAATCCGCCTTCTGGCCCTACAAGTAAAGTAATAGGCGTGGCGTTTCCGTTTGCGGAACTTTTCCCCAATCCCAAATCCAACTTGCGTTCCCCATCGATATCGCAGAGAATCAAGTCTCCCTGATAATCCTTGAGCCACTTGTCGAATTCAATCGGCCCTTCGATGCGTGTCATCCAGGGCTTCTTGGATTGCTTGAGGCTCACGAGCGATTTGAGTTCGGCGCGTCGAACCGTCTTTTTCAAGTCGGAGTTCTTGGGTTCCTGGGAATAGTCCGTACGCAAAAAGATGATGCTGTCCGTTTCAGTCTGAGCCGCATGGAAAACGACTTCTTCGAGCGCGTCGTCCTTGAGGCAGGCGATGCCGAGGTTCAGGCGCGGACGATTGAACGGTGCGTCTTCGACGGTGTCTACGCGGACTTCGCAGGCTTTGGCGTCTGCCTTGGTGATTGTTGCATCGGCGTAATGCCCGAGGCCGTCGCAGAGCTGTAGAATTTCGCCATTCACGGCGCGGCAAACGCGTACGGCATGGCTGCTTTCGTTTTCGTCCAAGATGATGGTGCCGACGCTAATGAGCGGGCAATAGAAACGACTATCAGGTGTTTTCATAGGAGTAAAAATAGCAAACCAAACAGCAAATCACTATAGACTAATGACTAGCGACTAAAAACTAAAGACTAAATTTCTATATTACATCCCGTGAAAAATCCTGTTAAAGCTGTTGTCTTCGATTTAGACGGAACTCTCTATTTGAGTGGCCGCCCATACCCTGGTGCGGTCGAAACGGTCAATAGCGTTGCTAAGCGTGTGCCGGTCTATTATTTGAGCAACAACACGAGCAAGTCTCCGGTTTTTTACGAGAATCGCCTCAAGGTCATGGGGCTTCCGCTTGCCGATGATTCCATCATCTCGGCGCTATACCTTTCGCTTGATGCAATTCACGAACGCAAGATCAAGAACGTCTTTTTCTTTGCGAACCCGGAAGTGTACGAATGGTTTGCGGCGCAGGATCCGAGCCTCAATTTGCGCCCGTCGGTTGAGGAAACCGAACTCGTGCTTGTCGCTTACCACAATAGCTTTGACTACCGCGAACTTTGTGAGCTTTCTTTCCGAGTGCAGCGAGGCATCCCGTTCTGGGTCACGCATACGGATTTTGTCTGTCCCGACGAACGCGGTCCGGTGCCAGATATCGGTAGCTTCATGGCTCTCCTCAAGACCGCTTACGGCGTTGAACCTGAGATGAGCTTTGGCAAGCCGAACCCGGCAATGCTTTCGGGACTTTTGAAACTTTACCGCCCCGAAGAAATTCTGTTTGTGGGGGACCGCCTTTATACGGACTTTGAACTGGCTAAGCGTTCCGGCTGCCGTTTTGTGTTGCCCCTGTGCGGCGAATCGAAAATGGCGGATGTCGAAAAGCTCGACGTGAAGCCTGAATTTATTGTCAATAATGTTAGCGAAATTGATTTTAACGCCTTTTTGGAAGGAAAAAAATAATGCGTCTTCTTCGATCCCTGTTTTTGCTTGTCTTGATTCCTGCCGCAATTGTCTGCGCTGGCAATGAACATATCACGGTTGCGGTTTCTTTACAGCCTTATTCAACTTTGTTAAAAATGCTTGGTGGTGCTCGCTTAAATGTGGTGACGCTTTTGCCGCCGGGTGCGGACCCGCACAATTATGAACCGAAGCCTGCGATTATCAAGGCGTTTTCGCTTGCCAAGGTTTACTTCACAGATGGGTCTGGCTTGGATAATGCCTGGCTTCCTCGTTTTTTGGGTGCTAATAAAAATGTTCAGGTCGTGAATTTCTCCAGGAATATCGAATGGATGAAAGCCGAAGATCACGATCATGACGCAATTGGTCATCATCACGATGATGAAAATGAGCTTGATCCGCATATTTGGACGTCTCCGTACCGTATGCAACTTTTGGCCATAAATATTTATGAAGCTTTGAAGAATATTGATCCTGAACATGTTGCTTACTATACGGCTAGATTCCAGAACACGCAGGAACTTTTGCGCAAGGTCCATCGTAAGTTGACTTCTGTGATCATGGGTTTGCCATTAGATCGTCGATCGTTCATCGTGTTCCATCCGTCGTATGGCTATCTCGCTAAGGACTACAAGCTCACTCAGTATGCAATTGAAGTGAATGGTAAAGAGCCGAAACCTCGGGATTTGGCGAAGCTCATCCAGATGGGGCGCAAAAACAATATCAAGGCTGTCTTTGTGCAGCCGGAATTCAGCAAACGAGCTGCTGCGACTATAGCAAAGGATTTAGGTGCTGTTGTTGTCGAAACAGATCCGCTGTCTGACGACTTTATCGGTAATACTCAAAAGTTTATTGATGCTCTTGCTGAGGCGAAAAAGAGATAATGTCTGCCATTGACATCAAAGATCTTTCGTTTGGCTATGGTAAGTCGCCCGTGCTCACGGACGTGAACTTGTCTATTGACGAAAATGACTTTGTTGCAATTATCGGGCCGAATGGCGGTGGCAAGTCTACGCTGATGAGGTTGATGGTCGGGCTCTTGAAGCCGACGTCTGGAACGGTGCGCGTTTTCGGCGAAAAGGTCCCGACGAAGAAAGTGGCTATCGGCTATGTGCCGCAGAACACGAACAAGAATATCGACTTCCCGATTACGGTGGGCGAGTGCGTTGCAACAGGCAAGACTGGGCTTTCACCCAAGTCAGATGAAGTGAAGGCTGCACTTGAGCGTGTGCATATCGCGGGCTTCTTGGACCGCCGTCTTGGTGAACTGAGTGGCGGTGAACGCCAGCGTGTCTTGATTGCCCGTTCTCTTGTCTGCAATCCGAAAATCCTCTTTTTGGATGAACCGTCCAACAATATTGACGTTGCGGGAATTGAAGCGCTTTACAACATGCTTGCGGAATTTAGCGAAACGATGACGATTGTAATCGTGACGCACGACTTGATGGCGCTTTCGCATAAGGTGAAGAGCGTTGTCTGCGTGAACCATTCCGTGCATTACCACGAAGGGGCGAATCTGACCGAAGAAATGCTCCATAGCACTTATGGCTGTGAGGTCGATCTGATTGCCCACGGGGTGCCGCATCGCGTTCTCGGGAGCCATGACCACACCCACGGCGGCTGCTGCGAACATCATCACTAGTGAGTAGACAGTAGACGGTAGGAAGTTGGCAGTTGACTGCAAAAAAATTGCCTATTTGTTTTTCTTCCTACTTCTAACTTCCTACTTCCTACTGCATTCTCCTATACTTTCCTAATTACATTTCCCATCGCTTCCATAATAATGTTATAATTGTATAGTACTTGTGTTTCATTGGAGGTAAAAATGAGTGCAGAAGTCGAAGATTTGACCGTCGAATACACTGACGAAGAAACCGGCGAAGTCGTCATCAAGGAATTGAGCAAGGAAGTCCTTTCGAAGGGCGCTTGGCCGACCGTGATGTTCTTCTACCAGGACCGTGACCCGAAAACGGGCGAGTTCAGCGAACCGAAGGTCTCTCTGCGCCGTTACCGCAAGATGCAAGGCACATTCAAGCCCCAAGGCAAGTTCAAGATTACAGGCAAGGCGCAAGCCGAAGCCATTATCAACGTCTTAAAAAAGTGGTATAACATTTAATGCCAGACCCTGCTAGTAAAAAGAAAGACTACACTATCGATTTCCTGTGCGAGGGGAATATCGAGTCCTTCCCGTGGAAGGATAAGTTCGAAGCTATGGCCCGCAAGCTCCTTGCCGAAGAAGGCACGGAGAACAACGTCAATATCGTGCTCTGCACCGACGAGTTCGTTCGCGAGATGAACAAGAACTACCGCGGGCTCGACAAGGTGACGGACGTGCTTTCGTTCGAATGGCACGAAGAAATTCCGGGCGAAGAAGAAATGCTCGGCGAAATCTACATCGCAAGGGATCAGGTCAAGCGCCAGGCCCCGCAGTACGGCAATAGCTTTTTTGCCGAGATGAAGCGCGTGATTGTTCACGGACTACTCCACCTGTCGGGGTACGACCATATCAAGGCCGCCGACCGAAAGGTGATGCGCGCCCGCGAATGCGAGTTCCTTGGCTTGGATCCGTACAAGGACAAGGAGAGCATGGAAAATGGGTGATCCGAACACCATTGCGATTGTTCTTCTCGTTTTCTTTCTTTTAGTTTCGGCATCGTTTACTTTAATCAAGGCAGTCTTTGCCGCCATCTATGCCAAGCGTGAAGACCACGACCGCACGGACCGAGAAGCGAAGATTGCAAAGATTGTCGAAAACCGCGGCTACAACGAGACCGTCTCCATCGGCCGAATCTTCTCGGACGTGGGCATTGGCGTGTTCGGATTTTATCTGTTCTCGAATGCCCCGTGGCAGTGGACGCACGACTTTTGGCTGCTCGGGATCATGGCGTATATGCTTTGCGCCTGTGCCGTGATCTATATTGTGACCATCTTTTGTCCGAACCTGATCGGCAACTTGAAACCGGATACTTTGTCCGTGGTGCTCGTGCCGCTGTACAGGCTCATCCGTATGCCGTTTGTGCCGGTGGGCCGCGTTTGCCATACCATTTACCTCAAGCTTTTGGACGCTCTCGGCTACGATGCCAAGCTCAGCTTCTTGCCCGAAGAACGCCGCGACGCTGTGCAGGCGGACCTTTCGGATTCTTCGCTCTCTGAAGGCGAGGGCCTCGAGAAAGAAGAACGGCAGATGATTCTTAACATCTTCGACTTCGTGGAAACTCCGGTGCGCGAAATCATGACACCGCGTGTGGACATGTGTGCGATTGATGTGGACACTTCGCTTGAGGACCTGGTGAAGGTCTTGAATAACGAACGCCATTCTCGTTTGCCGGTGTACAAGGAAACGGTAGACAACATTGTCGGTATTCTTTCGAACCGCGACTTCTTGGAATGGTACACGGAACATCACGATGAACCGTTTGACTTGATGAAGCTTGTGATGCCGCCGGTCTACGTGCCGTACCACAAGAAGATTGATGATCTTTTGACGGAACTCCGCAAGACGGGTAACCAGCTCGCGATTGTCGTGGACGAATACGGCGGAACGGCTGGCCTTGTGACGCTCGAAGACATTCTCGAAGAAATCGTCGGTGAAATCCGCGACGAAGACGACATGGACGAAGATGAGGACGTGCAGAAGTTGAAGGACGGACGCTACATTCTCGATCCGCTGATGACGCTCTCGGACTTGGAATACGAACTCGACGTGGAACTCAAACCGCCTGAGAATTCCCACGTGGAAACGCTTTCCGGCCTCATTCAGGCAACGCTTGGAATCATCCCGTCACCGGGCGCCGAAGTCAAAATTCAGGGTTACACGTTCCGCGTTTTGCGCATGGACGGCACCCGCATGGAAAAGGTCATGATGATTCTCCCTGCCGGCGTGAAAGGCCCGAAGACGCAGACACTCCATAAGGTGTAGCGCTCTTTAAATGCAAATGAAAAAGCTCGCGACCTTTATGTTCGCGAGCTTTTTTTTTCTCGTCATCCTCGACCGTCGGGGAGGGGATCCATTATTTTTAAAAATTAAATGTGCTTTTTAGAATATCGTAGAGTTGCTTTGCGGAGTCTTCTTCCAGTACATAGACCTGACTCGTTTTTTTCTTTGTTTTTCGATTGTCTGACCCTTTAGAACCTAATCGAACAGCTGTATTTCCTTCATAGCTCCCAATAGTGATATCCATAGGAATATCTGTATCCTGATGTTGTATGATTCCTGATTTTTGATTGATTTTATTGACTAAGGCCATTAGAGTTTCTCCTTAAAAAGATCTTCCAGAAAATACCTTTTGTCGAATGCAAAAGATGACAAAGTAGTAAATAAGTAAGTTTATATGGGTGAATTTATTCTTTTGATTTGCTTTTTTTGGGGCAAAATAAAAATGCCATTCTATTGCCTTAGGCTTTAGAATGGCGTTATAATGACCAAAGACCACTTACAATTCTTCCACTGCTTCTGCTCTCAGGTTCAGCACGATGTGTTCCTGGCGCATAGGCGTGTTGTTGCCCATGTAGTATTCCAGCATCTTGCCGAGCGAGGCGTCAGGCGGAATGCTCACCGTCTCAAGGCGCATGTCCTCGTTGATGAACTGTCCGAATTCTTCCGGGCTGATTTCGCCAAGACCTTTGAATCGAGTGATTTCGAGGCCGGTCTTGCCGATTTCCTTTGCAGCCTTGTCGCGTTCGGCTTCGTCGTAGCAGTACTTGGTCACCTGCTTGTTGCGCACGCGGAAAAGCGGCGTTTGCAAGATGTACAAGTGCTTCTGTTCCACAAGTTCCGGGAAGAACTGCAAGAAGAACGTCATGAGCAAAAGGCGAATGTGCATACCGTCCACATCAGCATCGGTCGCGATAATCACTTTGTCGTAACGCAAGTTCTCAAGACCGTTTTCGATGTCGAGCGCGTGCTGCAACAAGTTGAATTCTTCGTTCTCGTACACGACCTTCTTCGTCATGCCAAAGCTGTTGAGCGGTTTACCGCGGAGGCTGAACACTGCCTGCGTCTGCACGTTACGGGCCTTGGTGATAGAGCCAGATGCGGAGTCACCTTCTGTAATGAAAATCATCGATTCGCGGTTGAGCGCGTTTTTGACGTCGGTGAGGTGGATCTTGCAGTCGCGGAGTTTGCGGTTGTGCAAGTTCGCCTTCTTGGCGCGTTCGTTCGCGAGCTTCTTGATGCCTGCGATTTCCTTGCGTTCACGTTCGTTCTGCGTGATGCGGTTGAGGAGCGCCTTTTCGGTTTCGGGATTCTTGTGCAAGAAGTTGTCGAACTCGCTTGCCACGTAATCCACGACCCAGGAGCGCAGCTGGGCTCCACCCGGAGCGACCGTCGTCGAACCGAGCTTTGTCTTTGTCTGGGATTCGAAAACCGGTTCCTGGATGCGTACGGAAATCGCGCCAATGACGCAGTTGCGCACGTCTTGCGGGTCCAAGTCCTTCTTGAAGTGGTCGCGGGCGCCTTTGACAAGGCCTTCGCGGAATGCCTGCTGGTGTGTACCGCCCTGCGTGGTGTGCTGACCGTTCACAAAGCTATAGTAATGTTCGCCGTACTGGTTCCCGTGCGTGAAGGCGCATTCGATATCCTTGCCCTTGAAGTGGATCACCGGGTAGCGGATGGAATCGTCCACGTGCTTGTTCAAAAGGTCCAAAAGGCCGTTCGGACTCGTGTAGACCTTGTCGTTCATGATGAGCTGGAGGCCGTTGTTCAAGTAGGCGTAGTTCCAGACCTTCTCTTCCATGTAGGCCGGGAGGAAACGATAATTCTTGAAAATGTCGGCATCCGGTTCAAAGTAAATTTCGGTACCGTTCTTTTCGGTTGTAGCGCATTCCTTGTAGTCCTGCACCAGAACGCCACGGCAGAATTCAGCCTGCTTCATGCGGCCGTCGCGGTAGCTTTTGACGATGAATTTGGTAGAAAGGGCGTTTACTGCCTTTGTACCCACGCCGTTCAAGCCGACGGATTTCTGGAACGCTTCGGAATCGTACTTACCGCCTGTGTTGATCTTCGACACGCAGTCGATGACCTTGCCAAGAGGAATACCGCGGCCGTAGTCGCGCACGCGGGCTGCATGGTCGTCAATGTTGATTTCAATCTTCTTGCCGGCACCCATCACGAATTCGTCGATGGAGTTGTCGATAATTTCCTTGACGAGCACGTAAATGCCGTCGTCCGGACTCTGTCCGTCGCCAAGTTTACCGATGTACATACCGGGGCGCAGACGGATGTGTTCATGCCACTCTAGGGATTTGATGCTGTCTTCTGTATATTTCGTAGCTGCCATTAATCAATCTCTTTAAAATTCAATTCCATATATAGCAAACGATTTTTTGTGCCAACCTTGATGGGGCTTTTGGCGTTAGCTATGATCGTCCAGCAAATATATAAAAATTTCAAATACTGCACGTTAGTGCATTTGAAATGCGCAGAAGATCCGAATTTCTAGTTGTCCTTGATGCAGCGGACGGGAACGAGCTGTCCTTTTTCGCGCGGGTCAACATCGCTGAAGTTGGCATGCGTTGTGGCGATGTAGAATTCTTTTCTTGAATCTACCCAAAAGTATCCGTATGTCACACCGATATGATCCCAACCATACGGGTCCACGGAGTTTATGGATAAAAGGGAAAGTCCGGATTCATTTGTCGCGCCGCGTTCGCCAGTCAGGCGTGAAAATAGTTTTGGCAAGAATACGGTCGCTTCGGCGTAGGGCATCTCGTCCCACCTGGATACGTCCGCTTCTTTGGGCAGGTGCCAGCCTTCGGGGCATGCGTGGGTGGCCGCATCGACATTGTAGAATCGCCCGTATCTGCAACCGATTTTTTGTGCGCATTTGCTGTAGTTCTTGATGAGGGAGTCGCTTTCGCTGTAGTAGTTGATGTTTTCAGCCATCCAGACTTGATTCTCGAAAACGACGGTTCTGTATTTCTTGCCGTCTCTCGGATCGGTCAATGTATCGTATTTGATGTTCTCGTTGAAAAAGTATTCCTGGGGCAGGCTATCGACGAGATTGTCCCTAGAAAGGTACCACCGTCCTTCGTAGCAAATGTAGAATTCACTTGGGAACGAATCGCTCGGGAAACGCGTGTTGTTTACGGTGCATTCCTTGTTGTGTGTTTCGTATTCCTTTGCGTTTGGTGTTCTCCAATTGTTGTAGGCACAGACGAAATCCTTGCCGTTATCTTTGCAATTTACCTTGTCCGAGCTGCAACGGTATGTCTTGAAAAGTCCGTAATGGGCGGAGTCGCAATAGGGAAGCTGTCCGCAATGCCTCCACAAGTTCCTTAAAATGTATTGCGGTTCCTGAACGGCGTAATTGGTGCTGTATCTTCCGTAATCTCCCCAGGTTGATGTCGGGTTGATTATGCTTAAGAATTTCTCGATAGAAAAGCCTTCATAGGCAGAACATATAAAAGTCTCGTCGAAGGTCTCGCCTTTCGTGAATTTCTCGATAAAATCGCTTCTCGTCTTTGAAGAATCGTTGTCGGGAGGGATTAAATGTGAAAATGTATAGCCGATAGATGTGGAATGTAAAGTTTGGTGTTGTAGCAGTGTGTCTAGGGAGAATATGGAATAAAGTTTTAGCTTTGCCGTATTGAACGCGCTGGTGGAATCTATGCCTTGCTTTACAAGAGTTTCAACGACGCCAGCTGTCAGCTGCCTGATGACACATTCGGGGTCTTCGTTGTAATTGTCTGGATTAAAGGAACTCGTGTAGGTAATGCAGTTTGTTCTTGCTGAACTTGATGCTGTAGAACTGCTCGATACTTTTGTTTCGGGCGCTTGCGCGCTTGACAGCGGGGCCGAAGATGACGATTCGCTTAATGAACTTGAAGACGGTAGTTCGGACAAAACGCTTGATGACGGTTCTGATGACGCGACGGATGATTCTACGGATGATTCTGGCGATGCACTGGAGGACGAAATCTCGGAATCGCTAGACGGTGAAAGCACCTCTAGAGGCGGCTGGCTGATGTTTTCTTCGTCGCAACCTGCAAGAAAAACAGTGAAGGCAATTCCTATAATTGAACTGGTTATAAATGCTTTGTTTTTGAAATTCATCTTTCCCCCTTTGATACTGAGTAATATATAAAAAACGGCTGTTCTTAGTCTGTTAATTTATTTTTGATTTGATTTTTGTGTTGTCAGGTTCTCATGTTGTACTTTTGATTGACTGACCTGTAAATATTTGTTATAATTGCGCTGTCGCTGGCTAATGTTTATTAGCTGCTTGTGTACGAGGTTCCTATGAAAACGATTGGTTTGATTGGCGGTATGAGCTGGGAAAGTACAATTACGTACTATGAAGTTTTGAATAAAGAAATTGTCCGTGCGTTGGGCGGTTTCCATAGCGCAAAGATCTTGATGTACAGTGTCGATTTTGCAGAACTCGAAGCGAACATGTCCAAGGGCGACTGGGATGGCAATGCTATGATTCTTGCGGATGCGGCAAAGCGCCTTGAACGTGCTGGTGCCGATTTTATCGTCATTGCGACAAATACGATGCACAAGTTGGTTCCGCAAATTGAACGTGAAATTCATATCCCGATTTTGCATATCGCAGAAGCGGCGGCTGAAAGTGTCAAGCGCGACGGGTTTTCGAAGGTCGGACTGCTTGGAACCAAGTTCACGATGACGCAAGACTTTATCAAGGACCATCTCAAGAGCGCGGGTCTCGAAGTGATTGTTCCCGACGCTTCAGACATTGAAATTGTGAACAACGTGATTTTCAATGAACTCTGCCTCGGTAAAGTTCTCGATGCGTCACGTGCGGAATACCAACGCATCATTGCGCACATGAAACAGCGCGGCGCCGAATGCGTGATTCTCGGCTGCACGGAAATCGGCATGCTCATCTCTGAAAAGGATAGTGTACTCCCCGTGTACGATACGACAATCATCCATGCTAAAGAAGCCGCCCGTAAGTCGCTGGAATAATTTTTCCATTGTCGTGCCGGACTCTATGTCATGCCGGATTTTGTTCTCTTTGACCACTTAGAGCTTTGACGCTTTGCGTCAGCATCTTCGGCTCAATCATGACAGTCTGCAAGCAGTCTGTCGCGACACTCGCCTTGAAAGCAACTAACTCTTACGTGGTCATGATCCGCGTATGGGGGCGGCATCGCCTTCTTGTATAAAGAGATGGTCTACTCTATATGCTACAGGGTGTAGTATATGCAAAATTTTTATGTTGGATTTTTGTAAAAATGCTTAAATTTTGCAAAATTCTTTAATTTTGTAGCATAAAAAAGGTTGATTTTTGAAAAATGCGGTTTTATATTTTTTAATATGAAACCGATCGTCGAATATACCGATTTCCGCATGTTCATGCGAGATTACTACGAGGAACGCAAGCGCTGTTCCGCGTTCTCCTGGCGAGAATTCTCCAAGAATGCAGGATTCAGCTCGCCCTCGTACATGAAGGTCGTTTGCGACGGTAAAAGCAAGTTGAGCCGGATCGGCGTGGAACGCACGGGGGCCGCCATGGGGCTTGCCGGTTTCGAGATGGATTATTTCAGGGCGATGGTCAAGTTCGGCCAGGCGGAAACGGAAGAGAACAAAAAGGCCGCCTATAATGAAATGCTTTCCATTGCAAATGTCTATAAAGTTAGGTCCATTGAGGGTGAACTTTTCAGGTTCTACGATACTTGGCACAACTCGGTCCTCAGGGAGCTGGCCCCGATTATGCCCGGCGCTACTCCGGGTGAAATGGCTAAGATGTGCTATCCGCAGATCTCTGCTGCGGAGGTTCGAGCTTCTCTCGACTTTCTCACGAAATCGGGACTCCTGAAAAAAGAAGATGACAATTTTGTCCAGTCAGAAATCTCGATCCAGGGCACGACCGATGCAACGCGACTTGCCATGAGAAATATGCACCGCCAGATGTCCAGGCTTGCGACGCCGGCACTTGAACTCCCCAAGGACATTCGTAATTTTAGCGGCGTGACCATGGGGCTTTCGCGTGAATCCTTCCGCAAAATAGAATGTGTACTGAATGAATGCCGTCGCCAGATTGTAGCTATCGCAGCCGAAGAGAAGAATATTGAACAAGTTTATCGCTTGAATTTGCAGCTATTCCCCCTGACGAAAAACGTGAAGGAGAACGAAAATGAAGAAGTATAGTTTGTATGAGCTTGTAACGCTCTCGGTAATCTTTTCGCTGAGCTTCTTTGTAGGCTGTTCTTCGGAAAAGATTGCAGGCACGTCCGTAGAATCGAATGAGCTTGCTAATCGGAGTTCCTCTAGTTATTTCGATGACTCCAATCTTGGCTTAAAATCCAGTAGCTCAGTAACATCCTCGAGTTCTTTCGGTGATTCAGAGTATGGTGAAAAATCCAGCAGTTCCGAGAGACCGAATGAAGGCGCGACAAAGCCGAATACGCTGGACTATTACCTGAAAATGCTCAATATTGAATCTGGTGCGTTTGACAAAGGCATTTTGTCAACATCGATTGCTCAAAATACAGATGGCGGTCCGCATAACCCAAATCCGCCGATGACGAGCGAATTTGATACGCCTTGGCCGCATAAGATTGTAAAGCAGAATGTCGATGCCTTGAGTGAATACTTCCCGATGGCTGTAGCGATGTATCCGCAAATCATTTCGGCGATAAAGAACGAGACTTTGGACGAAAACTGTGGACTTTATACGTTCAATGTGTATAGCAATGGATTGTCGGCGGCCTATATTGTCTCAGAAATTACCGAGAATGTCATCAAGGTGCTTGATGTCCCGGCGGGCGATTGCAGCGCGATTCCTTTGAGCGTGATGTCTAGGTTCCTGTTCTACTACTGTGGTGAACTCAATAGCCACGCCGAAACAGAACATTTCGCAGTTGATGTGGTTCTGTCTGGCAATTGCCCTGTTCTTAAAAAGGGAAACGAATGGGTGAGCGATAAATCGCCGACTTCATCAAAAGAACTTATAAATTAAGGAGAAAACATCATGAAAAAGAATCTTTATGTCAAGGCGATGAGCCTTGCCGTTGTGGCGGCTACCTCTTTCGCGGTTATTGCCTGCGATAACGACAATCTCAGCGGTCCAGATTTCAACAGCGGAAACGGAGGGAATTCGTCGGCGATTGAACCGCCGAGTCCGCAGTCCTCTAGCTTGGATGTTGGCAAAAGCTCTTCTTCCGTCAATAAGCTCAGCTCCAGCTCTGTTGTTGCAGGTTCCTCGTCTGTGGATCTCAGTAGTTCTTCTGAGCGCGTGTCGAGTTCGAGTGCTATTGAAACTTGCCCGAATGGCCGCTGGACTACAATCTGTAACGGCGTTGAGTCTTATGAGCCTGTTTGTTGCGAAGAAAAACACGTGGAAACTTGCAGACATATCACGGATTACGATGGTATGACGGCGCAAGGTAACTGCGTAAATCAGAACGGTCGCACTGCCGTTGACTGCGTGACGGGCGAGAACTATGAATGCAAAAGCAACAATTGGCAGCAGGTTGCCTGCATGAATGTCAAGCCGTCAGAATGCCCTCCGGGAATGGGTGGCTGTGGTTACCGTCTCTGCCAACTGGACGGCATCCGGGAAATTGCCGATTGCGAAAATGGCGTGGTTTACGTTTGCAACGGCGAAATGTGGGAAGTCAAGAAAACGGAAGAAAATCAGCGTTGCGCCTGCGGTGAACTTGAATACTGCGAAGCTTGCTTTAGTGAAGGAACATTTGAAGGCCGCTATAAATGTGAAGGCGGTAAATGGAAAAAGTATGGCATGGGTGATGAAATCTGCGTACATATCACCGATATCAAATGCGATGAAACTAAGCAAGGCTGCTGTTCTTGCGGTGGAAACCAAAATGAAATTGCAATTGATTGCAAAACGGGAAATGAATTTGTGTGCAACCAAGGATTCTGGTCTCTGAATGTTGTGGATTGCGAGCTTCACGCTGAAGGCTGTGGGCGAAAGGATGTTCCGCCTCCTTGTGAAGCAAATGATGGTGGTTATTGCGGCCCTGAAAATGACGCATGGCTGAATGAGCCTTGCGAAGAAGGCGAATCGAGCAGAGACCTCCGCATTAGATTAAGTGACGGTTCCTATAGATCTGAAAATTACATCTGCGTGAACAACAAGTGGATTGAACGTTTCAGGTATTACGAATGTGGCGAAAATGAAGATTGCGACCGTCCGTCTTTGCGTTGCCAATCAAGCCCGGTCATTGGTTCCGCTTGTGATAACGAGGGCGAATCTAGCGATATCGATGGCTGCGTATTCCTTTGCAGTGCAGGTCGCTTCCTCTACGCTCCCGCTCCGGTAGTGTGGTGATTTTCATAACCCGCGATGTCATCCCGGACTGAGCTTGCCCCGGACAAGTTCCGGGGTTCCGGGAGGGAATCTTCCTTGGATTGTGCAAAAAAAGCGGCGCCATTCGGCGTCGCTTTGTGTGGGTTGGTAAAAATTAAATTTTTGGACCTTTGGGAAGAGGAACATGCTCGATTGGGCGGGGAGTGATGAATGGAGGATTTTCAGGTTTGTGCTTTTCCCGTTCGTCGAGGCCGTTTTCGCGCGGTCCTTTTTCTTTGTTGATGAGATTTTCTTTTGCGAGGTCTCTGTTTTCGTTGATGTTGTTGTTTGTCTTTTGCTGAACGATTTCTTGCTGGATATCCTTTATTTCGGCCTGGGCGCTTGCTTTTATTTCCGAGAGTATTTGTTGCCTTGCAATTTTGCGTTCTTCGCGTAAGCGCCGCCAGTCTTCTTTTTGCTTCTGTTCAAGGTCGGGAACTCTCTGTGTGGTTTCTGACCTTTCTGTGGGTGTCGCGATATCGGATTCCGGTTGTGCAAGCGGAACTGTCACGAATACCGAGCTGGTCAAAAATGCAATGAGTTTATTTGCGTTTTTCATAGCGTTAACCTTGAAAAGACTCAAAAATGCGGGCGACGTTTTTTCCGTCGCCCTGATGAACAAGCTAAAATATCTTATTCAACCTGAGCAACGGTCTTTTCTTCTTTTGCTGCTTCCTTTTCTGCCTTTTGGGCTTCACGTTCAGCCTTCTTGGCTTCCATTTCAGCCTTACGGGCTTCGCGTTCGGCCTTCAAAGCTTCTTCACGTTCTGCGCGCTGAGCTTCGAGTTCAGCTCTCTTAGCTTCCATTTCGGCCTTGTGAGCTTCACGTTCGGCCTTCATGGCTTCTTCGCGTTCTGCACGCTTGGCTTCTTCTTCGGCTCTCTTAGCTTCCATTTCGGCCTTGCGGGCTTCGCGTTCGGCCTTCAAAGCTTCTTCGCGTTCTGCGCGCTTAGCTTCTTCTTCGGCCTTCTTTGCTTCGTGTTCAGCTCTCTTAGCTTCCATTTCAGCCTTGCGGGCTTCGCGTTCGGCCTGGAGTTCTTCTTCCGTCTTCGGGGTTGGCGGTTCGATTTCTGGCTTAGGCAGAATTTCTGCGATATCGTTCTTGTCTAGCTTGATCAGGTCAAGAAGTCCCTTGCGGGCTTCCTTGCGTTCTTCGCGCATCTTCTTGAAGTCGGCCTTGTCGGTAACTTCAGATTTGACTTCGCTCGAAATTTCGTTCTTGACACTCTTCATGTCAGATGCTTCGCTCTTGGCGGAAGCCGTGGCGAAAAAGGCGAGCGTAGAGATTGTGAGGATTGCAATGAATTTTGATTTCATGATTCTTCCTATGATTGGGTGGATTTTGTTTTTACACCCTTTCTTTAGCAAGAATTGTGCCAACTATTGGAAATTGCTGAATTTGCACGATTTTCGCAGATTTTGTCTGGATGGTCTTTTTTATTGTCCTTAAAAAACGAGGCGATTCACCTCATTGGGGATAAAAGTTCCGAAAATTTATTTTTGGTTGATGGTCGTTAGTCAATGGTCCTTAAATTATAAACCAATAACTAATGACCAATGACTATTGACTAATAACCAGCCCCTAACTTGCTTTTCCATTCGCATTTTTATACATTAACTCACAACTTATTATATCATTTCTTAGATCCTTAATTATCATCCCGGGCAGGGGCCGCATTTGTTCACGCTTTTGTGCGTGGGTTTTGAAAAAGCGGGCATGCGTAATTCAGGGGAGGCGCTATGCTTCTAAGGGTCTTAAGAATTTCCCTTTTGATATTGCTGTTGTCATCGGTGGCTTATGCTTCGATGAAAGTTCCTCGTTCAACGGATCGTTCGTCTGCGTCGAATGCGACTGATGTTTTGCCAGGGACGGTGACGCTTGATTTTGCGGATGTCCCGTTGGCCGATGTGGCGCGGACGCTCTCTCAAGCTTACGGCATATCGATTTTGACAGATGATGCGGGCGATATGCGTGTGACATTCCATCTGGAGGGTGTTGGGCTTTTTGAAGGTCTTACGGCATTGTGTGCGGCAAATGGGCTTGCCGTTGTGCAGGAAGGGCGCGTTTATCATATCCGGCGATCGCGTGTGCTGGAGAATGGCTATATCGCACTTGAAAATTCGGGCGTTGTCGTTTCGGTAAAAAACATGAATGTGCGTGAATTTGTCAGGGAATTCGGCTTGAATACAGGCGTGAATGTACTTGCGGATTACGACGTAGATGGCGTGGTGAGTGGAAATTTGAGGGGTATGGTTCCGGAAATGGCGTTCCGTGTGCTGATGGAATCGAACGGGTTCAAGGTGCGCGGGGAGCGCGGGTGCTTGCGGGTTACGAGGGCACGGAATGTCGAGAAAGCTTTGAATGGCTCGCCAGATGGCACGGAGGTTTCGGTGGAACGTGCGGGTGATCTTTATTCGGTGGATTTGCAATCGGCTTCGCTCAAGGCGGTGCTTAAGGCGATTGCAGAAGAGGCTGAACTCAATTTGGCAATTTATGGCGACTTGAATGAATCGGTGCAGATGTCGTTTAAGGATGTCTCGCTGCCGGAACTTTTAGCGTCACTTTTTCGTGGGAGTGCATTCACGTTTCGGCTGGATTCGTCGTCACTTTTAGTTTCGGAGGAGGGGGCAAAGGCGCTTGCCGATGTGCGTGTGTTTCCATTAAAACATGTTACGCCCGAGAAGGCTATGGCGCAGCTTTCGAAGTTTGCGAAAGGTTCGGAACTGAAAGTCTCGGAATACCGTGAGCAGAATGCGCTTGTGCTAGGGGGATCGCCTCATGCGATGGAACGTGCTGTTGACCTTTTGAAAATGATTGATGCGCCTCAAATGCAGGTGACGCTTGCATGCGTGATTGTGGAGTTTCGCAAGGGGCGCGGGTTTGCAATTGGCTTGCGAAGCGGTGCTACTCGGAATGTGGGCGAACGCGATATTCAGGCGCGCGGGTTCTTTGATTTCCTGGGCAAGGATATTTCCAAATCGGGAGCGTTCGGAAAAATTGGAATCTTGCCGGACCGCTTTGAACTGGAGCTTTCGTCGATGGAAGAGAACAACGAAGCGAAGGTGCTTGCGCGCCCGCGCGTGACAACGCTGAACGGCGGCAAGGCGGAACTCAATGTGACGAATACGGTCTATTATCTTGTCAGTCAAGTTTCTGCGGATGGGTTCCCGATTACGGATTACCGATCGTTTAACGACGGTATATCGCTGGAGCTTACGCCTACGCTGACGCAAGATGGCCTGGTAACGTTGTCCGTGTCGCCGGAAATCAAGACGGCGGGCAGGAGCACTGGCGATGGCCCGCGTGATATCAGTTCCCGGAACATGAAGACGACTGTTGTGCTGCGCGATGGCGAAACTTTGTGCCTGGGAGGGCTTATACGCAAGAACAAGACGGAGGTACGTTCGGCGGTGCCGTTTTTGGGAAGTATTCCGATTCTTGGGCGGCTTTTCAGCTACACCTCAGAAGAAGAGGATGAAAGTGAACTTGCCATTTTCATTACGCCGAGTGTGGAGAAAAAGGAATGATTGGATGGGGACGGCGAATCGCGCCTGTCGCGGCGCGGATGATGACGTGGGAAGTGACGACTGCATTTGACGGGACCCTTACGGAAACGGAATTGCACAAGCGATTTGACGAAGAGTTTCAGGATGTTCTTGGTGAAGAATGTCGCGTATTCTTTTGGCCGCTCGTTTCATTCAATGCATCTGATGGACGAAAACATCGCTATCTCGTGGCTATGGCGGATGAATCGTTGGAAACGTACCGTAAAAAGTTTGATTGCTGCTTGCCAAGACAAATTGCGTTGTATGCCATCGCTGATAAAGTATTGCGAGGTAAATTGGAGGGAAATGCGGAAAATGGAAATTTGTTGTTCGTCGCGCTTTGGAAACATCGCCTGTACATCCTCGTTTTTATGGAAGGCCGTTTGTGTCATTGGTCGGAAGAATACGGTTACGGTGAATCGCTTGATGGTGCTTGCCGGGAACGTGTTGCGCGCTTTAAGGAATTCTTGAAAGCTGATGAACTGTTTGCGAAAATGAATGGTGTGGGGGAGTTTGATGAGGACTCACCGAATATGGATGGATACTTTCTGTCGGCTGCGCATGATCCGTTCTGGAGTTGCAAAGATTTAGACGAATGTGATTCGATGAAACCTTGCGAACGTCGTCGCTGGATGGTGGGTGCTGCCGCGTTGCTTGTTTTGTGTGCGGGAGTTTGGGCGATGTGTGGCGGTTCTTTGAATTTGTTATGTGCAAAATTATTTGATAACGGACAGCGTGATTCATTTGCTGATGTGGCGCCTGTTGAATTGATGCCGCCTGCCACCCGTGATTTGGAAATGCTTGCTTGGGCGGATGGGCACAGGGATTTGTTCCCTGCCAAATGGAATCTAGGACGGGAGGGCTTTGTTGCTGATGTCGCATTTGAAAATCGGCGAATTTTGCGCGGAACTTGTGATTCGTCGGAATTCAGTTTGCTTGGAATTGTGGGTGGGCGAGTGGCGCTTGTGAAAACTCTTGCGGGTGAAACGAAAACGCTTTCGGTTGGTGATTCGCTTTCTCGATACCGCGTGAAACAAATTGGAATGAGCGATGTCGTGATGCGCTGTGGGCGCAAGGAGGTTCGTTATGCGGTCAAAATGCGGTAACGTTCTTCCGCTTGTGTTGGGACTGCTGCTTGTGCTTTCGTTTCTTATGACATCAATGCTTCGCATGCCGGGTGCGCTTCGCCGAAACGTATCGCTTGTCGCTAAAGAAACTCAAGAAATGTACCTAGCGGAATCTGCGGTGCTGGCGAAGCTGAATGGCTTTCCTGAGGGCTATTTTGCGGAACTCCCGGCGGTTGAATCACGGATTCTTGGACCGTGGACAGAATGGCGTGTTCGTGATAAATTCCAGTTCATGTTGGGGCATGAATACGGGCGGTTCTCGACTTCGGAATGGGCGCGTTGTGCCGTAGTGCTGGAACAGAATTTGCATGAACGCATTTTGCATTCGGAGGGCTTGAAAAACTTGTCGGGAAATCGTCGCTTTTTTAAACTCGATTCTTCTGATGGGCTATCTACAGAACGCACGATGGCGATAAATGTGAGCGCTGGCGATTTGACGTTAGATCTCGGCGAATCCCGCGCTTTTGAAAATTCGCGAAGTTCGCGAAAGTCAATTCGTTCTTTTATGGCAAATGTCGAGGGCGATGTCAAGATTCGCGGGAACATCCACTTTGATACGCTGCGGATTTATGCAACGGGTTCTGTGAACATTCAAGGAAATGTGGTCGCTCATTTTGCGGAAATCTTTGGACTTGCGGAAGTGGCGGTCTCGGGGAATGTATCGCTTGCGGGTACACTTCTTTCAAAACAGTTTATCGAAATTTCAGACCGTGCACAAATGAATTTCCCGAGCTTGGCACTTGCGGTTGGCTACCGCGAGAACCGCTTGTCGCTCCTTGAAAAGTCCGTGTTTGAAGGCTTGGCGATGGCGCCGTCCGGAATTGTTGAGCGAGATTCTTCGGCAAAGCTTCTCGATTCAACGCAGACGCTCCTGCCGTTTTGCATGGACACTCGCAAGGTCGTGTTTTCCCGGAGGCGCTTGTGACGTGCACTTGTCATACTGAACGAAGTGAAGTATCCAGGGCATCTTGTGTTGCTCTTGCTGCAAACTCTAGACTAGGCTTTACTTTGCCCGAAGTTTGCGTGGCTCTCTCGATTTTTCTCGTTGGAACAGCCGCACTCCTTGGCTGTTGGAACTTTTTTATTCGCGAAGTCGCGGATGAACGGATGCGCTTGGAGGAGTTCTACGATGTGCTAGAAACAATGGAATCGTTGGTGGCGAATCGTCCGGATTGCGCGGACTCTCTGACCGGCGCTCTTTCGCGAGATTCCGCACACTTGTTGAAACTTGCGCGTTCCCAAGAGTCGTCGTCAGTTTCTGTTCACTTGACTCGCGTTCCTGGCAGTCCGCATTTGGCGTGGGCTGTTGTTGCGAGTGAACATTATTCTCTCAGACGCTTGGTGCGTTGTCGATGAGGTTCGGAGGCTTTCTTATTTGCAAATGAATCTAGCTGAGCCTAAAACTTCTCGACAAGGCTTTACGCTCTTGGAATTGCTTATCGCCATGACGGTTGCCGCTATCCTTACGACCGTCTCGTTAAATGTCTATTCGACGTTCCATCACGGCGTAGTCGAGACAAACTTGCTTTACGAACAGTTCGTCTCGGAAAAAGTCAAAGAACTCCGTTGCCGCACCCGCTTCGTTCGCGGCCTCCCGCTTTGCGATGCCCCCTCGGGCGAATCTTGGGCTTTCCGAGCATCCCGCAAGTCTTGCGCATCCCGCGAAACAATTCGATTGCGTTTCTAGATATAACTGGATGCCTCGTTCTTCGAACTCGGCATGACGAAGGGTGGCGCGACTCTTGCTATGCATATTCAGCAAGACGACGAGAGAGGCGCGACTTCTCGCCTCGCATTTGCGGCTTTCCCCGCGATTCTCGAAAAACACTAATAAATGACCAATGACCAATAACCAACAACTAAAACAAAAAAGCCCCGCGCTTGCGGGGCCTCTTGAATCACTTTAACATCTAGTTTTGCTGTCTGCGACTTCCGTCGCATCTTGCGTAAACTAAAGCTTAGTTTGTTGCCTGTTCTTCGACGCATTCAGAGCACTTGATGGCCTTGCGAACTTCGAAGATGTTGCTGATGTAATGCATAAAGCTAAGCACGCTCACCGAGAGGAATCCGATTGCATAAAGGGCAAGGAACGGTCCGATGATGTACTTGCTGGCGTTGATGTATTCGAGCAAACCGAAAATGCAGTAGACGCCGACGAGGAGTTCGATAAGTGCCATCCACGGGAACTTTTGTGCGTAATGGCTCTTGGCCTTCTTCTTGGCGCCACCGTTCTTCGGAGTACGAACGAAGCTGCCCTTTGTGCCGAGAACTGCGGCAAACACTGCGCGGGAGTTGCTGACTGCGATGCCAACGCCGAGGGCCATTAAGATGGGGAGCGAAAGCAGGCGAATCTTCCAACCGGTGTAGCCGGAGCAACGCTGGGCGACAAAGTAAAGAACAGAAGGCGCGATTGCGGCGAGGAAGATGAATGCGAAACCAACCGTGTATGCCCAAGTGGGGAGGTGTCCGACCGGTTCAAAGAACGCGAGCAACGGCCAAGCGCAGAGTGCGGTGAACAACATGCAGGGGTGGATCGAATAGTGCGTTGTGTGAAGTATTGCGCCAATCTTCACGCGGAGCGGAACCTTGGAGCGCAAAACCTTCGGCAAAATCTTGATAGCGGTCTGGATGGAACCCTTTGCCCAACGGAACTGCTGAGCCTTGAAAGCGTTGATGTCGTTCGGGAGTTCAGCCGGAACAATCACGTCGAACACAAACTTCATCTTCCAACCAGCAAGCTGGGAACGGTAAGAAAGGTCCATGTCTTCGGTCAGCGTATCGCCTTCCCAGCCGCCACCGCCGTAGATAGCGTCCTTGCGCCAGACACCGGCGGTACCGTTGAAGTTCATGAAGAGCTTGCCCCAGCTACGTGCGGACTGTTCCACCACGAAGTGGCCGTCAATACCGATAGACTGGGCGAGCGTAAGACCGGATTCGGTGCGGTTCAAGTGACCCCAGCGACCCTGAACAAGGCCGACCTGCGGATCCATGACCAAGTACGGGACGGTCTTCAGGAGGAAGTCTTTTTCAGGAACGAAGTCGGCGTCGAAGATGGCGAGGAATTCACCCTTTGCGACTGCCATGCCTTCCTTGAGAGCGCCAGCCTTGAAGTCCTTGCGGTTCGTGCGGTGGATGAGCTTGATGTCGTAACCGCGGGCGGCGAGTTCAGCAACTTTTTTCTTAGTGACTTCGTAGCATTCGTCCGTGGAGTCGTCGAGGACCTGGATTTCGTGCTTGTCCTTGGGATAGTCAATGGCGCAGACGGCTTCGAGGAGTCGTTCAACGCAGTTGGCTTCGTTAAAAACCGGGAGTTGGGTTGTGACCTGCGGGAGGTCTGCGATGGAATGTTCGCGGTAGTACTTCAAGATCGCTTTGCGGTCTGAAAGTCGCGTCTTGCGGCTGTTCTTGAGGAACAGGTAGATGCTGTAGTAGCAACTGAACCCGTAAATCACCAATCCCACGCCTGCGATAACGTAGACGACGAACATTGCGTATAGTAGTATAGTACTCATTCTACTGTAACCTTTGCATTTATTGAATGCTTGGGGCCAAATATAGAAACGCTATGTGACCTTTGCTACATTTTTCAGGAATTTTGGCCCATTTTTTGCTTTGGAAAGTGTATTTTTACATAGGTATGATTAGACTTTTTTACAATGGCGAAATATGCAAAAAATGGCAGATGAACGCAATAAAAATTTAACATCTCCAATCGCTCGCTGGATTGAAGCGAACCGTGAAGCCCCAGGTTTTACAGAATCTTTACGTAAATTGTTGATGTATGCGTGTGTAGAATGGATCCGCCGTGGAACTTCTGCACTTTTGACCCCTGAAGAAGCTCTATCTAAAATAGTATGTTGCTGTCTTTCTGAATTTCCTGTGGGGGAATGGGCTGAAAATCCCGAAAAATACACCGATGAAATCGCCGATTTCTGCGAAAAAGCGAAAATTTTGCCGTTGCCGGCCGCCCTTCAGGGCGAAATTCCCTCCCTTTTGGACCTCCGTGGCGTAAAATGCCCCCTCAATTCAGTCCGCTCGCGAATCGTCATGTCGGGTTATCCGGCGGGTCGAACACTCAAAATCTGGCTCGATGAAGGTTCCCCGATAGAAAATGTGCCCGGATCGCTCATTGCCGATGGTCATAAAGTGCTTTCGCGTGAAAAAAAAGGCGATTATTGGGAAATCTCTGTGGTCAAATCGGATTCTAAAGTATAGATTGTTGATGTGGAAAACAGAGTATTAGTTATAGGCGATGAATTATTCGGGCCCAAGGGCGAAGCGGCGAACCGTTTTGTGGAAGCCGTGCTGTGCCGGGAACCCAGCCGACCTATACAGTTTTCCGTAAATGTGCCAATTGCGGTCTCGTTATCACAAATCAAGGCGCGTCTTTCTTCCGATGTCATTGGCAAAAATGCCGGCCGCATAATTATGGGGCTTGGGCTTCGTGAACTGAACCACGGCGGTACCGATGGCGCCTCGATAGCCTCGCTTTATGAAACGCTTATAAATGAACTCGTGAACAAGACGCAGTCCCGACTCTTTTTGCTCACGATTCCCCCGGAAATGTTTCCGATTGCGGTGAGCGAAGTGGAATACCTAAATACGATGATTCGTGAAGTCTGCGATACGAATGCTCCCCGCGTGGTACTCCTCGATTTTGCGAGGTTTGCCGAGACTTTCAAGGAAAAGCAGATGGAACGCGGCAAGTTCGGACGCTCCCTCTTTATGGAAGATGGCGAAGCGACATCGCTTTGCAGCATGCTTTTAGCGCTGTATTTGCAGGACAAACTTGTAGAAGATTTAAAGGAGATGTAATTATGGGTCTTTTTGACAATCGTTTTGCTAGTAAGAATGCGGCCATGAGCCGTGCGTTCTCCATTGATTCTGAAAAGGATAAGCAGAAACGCAACACTGCGCGTGAGCCTGCCGCCCCCAAGATGGGCATCTGCGACAAGTGCCACAAGGAGGCGCTTTTGCGCACTTACCGCTCCCGTGAAATGTCCATGTCCGACGGGGCCGCAAGTTTTGGGACGGTGGTCAAGCACCTTTGCGAAGATTGTGCACCCAAGTCCAAGCGCTTTGAAGATGCAAGCGTCCCGCCGATGGACAAAAAGCAAGTCAAGAACCTTATGCGCTCCGCAAAGAAGGGACTGCTGTAAAATATATTTTATAAAAAAATCTTACCCCCCTTAACGAAATTGGGGTAAATTCCTAAATTTGGGTCTCGATTTACAATATGGAGACCTTAAATGTCTGATATTCGCGCCAAGGAATCCGTCAAACAATATTTGGCTGGTATCGTCTCGACAATCACCCCGGAAATCGTCCGCTCTGTAAAGCGCGGCTACACTCGCAAGGATTTCACTAGCGACTTGATGTCGGGCTTGATCGTTGGCATTTTGGCTCTCCCCTTGGCGATTGCGTTTGCTATCGCTTCTGGCGTGGGTCCGGAACAGGGGCTTTACACGGCCATTATCGCGGGCTTCATCATTTCGCTGTTGGGTGGTTCCCGCTTCCAGATTGGCGGCCCGACGGGCGCATTCATCGTGATTGTCTACGGCATTGTGAGCCAGTACGGTTACGATGGCCTTGCTTCGGCAACGCTCTTGGCCGGTATCTTCCTCGTCATTTTTGGTCTTGCTAAGTTCGGTGCGATTATCAAGTTCATCCCGTATCCGGTGACGGTCGGTTTTACGGCGGGTATCGCTATTATTATTGCGCTTGGTCAGGTGCCGAACTTCTTCGGACTTACGTTTGCGGGCGCTGACCCGGCTGACGCTGTTGGCAAAATCAAACTTTATGTTTCTTCTTTCGGTTCCATGAACGTCTATTCCGTGATTGTGGGCGTTGTCGCTCTCGCGGTCTGCATTTTGTGGCCGAAGATTACTACGAAGGTTCCGGGTTCCCTCATTGCGATTATCGTTGCAACGGTGATGGTGAAGGTCCTTGGCTGGGATGATCCGGTGAACGGTCACGGTGTAGTGACGATTGGTATGAAGAACCACATCCCGAGCGGATTCCCGGTGCCGCACCTCCCGAACATCAGCCTCGAAATGATGCAAAAGGTGTTCCAGCCGGCACTTACGATTGCCATGCTCGGCGCTATCGAATCGCTCCTTTCTGCAGTGGTGGCTGACGGTATGACGAGTACCAAGCACCGCTCCAACACGGAACTTTTCGGTCAGGGTGTCGCTAACATCTTGAGCCCGATTTTTGGCGGTATCCCGGCTACGGGTGCTATCGCCCGTACCGCAACGAACATCCGTAACGGTGCCGTGAGCCCGATTTCTGGCCTTGTTCACGCAGTCGTTCTTTTGCTCATTATGCTCGTGCTCGGTAAGTATGCCGAAATGATCCCGATGGCAGCCCTTGCCGCTGTGCTTTTCCAGGTGGCGTTCAACATGTGCGGTTACCGCAGCGTGATCAAGATGTTCAAGGCTCCCAAGAGCGATGTGACGGTGATGCTTGTCGCGTTCTTCCTCACGGTGATTATCGACCTTACGGTCGCTATCGAAGTGGGCGTCCTCCTTGCTGCAGTGCTTTTCATCAAGCGCATGAGCGATGTCGCCGAAGTCGAAGCCGTTTCTTCTGCCTTGAAGGATGACGATGACGAAGCAGCCCGCAATTCTCTCGGCCGCCAGGTGCCGAAGGGTGTGCTTGTGTATGAACTTGCCGGTTCGCTCTTCTTTGGTGCGGTGGACAAGTTCAAGGAAACGATGAACCGCATTTCCGAAAAGCCGAAGATCTTGATTTTGCGCATGCGTAGCGTCTCTAGCATCGACGCCGCCGGTATCAATATGATTGAAGACTTGCTCAAGCGTTGCAAGAGCGAAGGTACGCAGCTTCTCTTGAGTGGTGTGCATGCCCAGCCGGTGGTGGCTTTGACCCGTGCCGGAGTGCTTGCCCAGCTTGGCGAAGAGAACGCTCTCGGTAACATTGATGCGGCCCTCAACCGCGCCCGCGAACTTCTTGGCCTCCCGATTGTGGATGCCTCCCAGGAAGAACAGAAGGCTCCGACCGTGTCTTGGGAAAAGAGCCTCGACAAGCCGTGGATGCCGGAAGAATCGAACGCCGCCGTGGCAGAAGAAACTCCGGAAGTCATTGCCGAACGCATGATGGATGAACCCATCAAGAAGATTGAAGAACGTAAGTAATAATTTCGTACGAAGTATATAAACTTCGTGCGGGTTTATTGGGTGAATTTTATCAAATTTTCTGATTTTTCGTAAATAAATTTTTAAAAAAGCCTTTTGATTTTTGAAAAAAAAAGTTAAATTAAGTTTCGTAGGAGCTTATTCTACAATTTACGAGATGAGAATGGGATACTGGGAAGAAAATCGTTACTCTGATGAAGACCCAAAGCGGACTGCTTTTGAGGAATTCGTCGTAAATTTTGTGGTTGCCTTTAGCGGCTCCGCTCTACTGTTCCTTGTGAACATCATGTAAAACCTTAAATTTCCTGCTTTCGCGGGATTTTTTTATTTAAACCCGTCCGACATTATTCCGACTTGGAACTTTCCTGTTTGGACTTTGCTATAGAAAATATTTTTAGCGCACCCCTGAATTATCGGGTACATTTATAGAGTCGGTGGTAGCCCACTGACAACTTTGGAAGAAGGGGAAGCGTTAGGGTGTTTGGTTTGGGATGCTTGGATTGATTGGTGTGTGTGGACATTGCGTGTGAGTTCTGTCGCAGTAGAGACTGCGATTCGGGAATGAAAGATGATGAGAGGCCTCACCGCAATGTAAAAAATCCGCCGGAGATTTCTCCGACGGATTTTTTTCTATATGAATGTCGCTACGGTTGTCATGCCCGACTTGAACTCTTTGATCACTTAGTGCTTTAGCACTTATGTGAGCATGATCCGCGTATGGGGAGTGCATTTCCTTCTTGTTAATGCTTGAAAATGGCGATGTGCTTGTTCTTGGCGGGGCGACCGAGCAAATCGAAGTCCTTTGATTTTGCCGGATTCATTTTCGGATGGCGTTTGCCAGATATAATGGCTGTGGAGTATTTTTCACTGGGGACGAAGAATATGGTGAACGTGCTTTGGTAACCTCCGAGAATCTTTTCGGTGGCGGTAAGCGTGTCGCCCCTCATTTCGTATTCGTAGGTGGCGTAAACTTTGTTTTGGGGGTAATCGTCGTATTCGTAACACTTGCTTTCGTTTGCTGAGTCACGAACGATATAGGCCTTTATTCCTGATTCGGTTGTGTATAAAGTATCGTTTCGGATGTAAACTCTGTGTTCGTAGGAATCAATATTCCCGCTTTCATAAAGATAAGATACGGTGTAGTAGACGGAGTCCTTAGTTTCGTAAATCAAGTATTCAATAACTGGTGGATTGCCCTTGCCTTCTTGGCGGACTCTTTTGAAATCGCCCTCTTGTGTAATGGTGGTCTTGACTCCATAGGCTTCAAGAGTTAACTCTTCTGGACTTAGGACTTTGATTTCCCAATTGTCGGAGCCGTGTTCTTTGGTGTAAGTCTTGGCACTGTCAACATGAGTGCCTGTGTAGTAATACTTGTTGTTGTCGAACTCTGTGCTATGGCTAGTGTCCGCATAATGGAGGTAAATGCTGTCTACAAAAAAATTCTTGTAAATCGCTGTTGTAGGCTCACTAGAATTTGGATATTCTTTGGCGAAAATGTCAAAGGTGGAACGGAGGCAATCGATAGCGAATGCGTTCAATGCTCCCAAAGTAATGATAAGGATAAGTTTTTTCATATAGAAGAATATACAAAATCTTATCTGCTAAAACAAAAGAAGGCGACCGAAGCCGCCTTTTTATCTTTTTGTCATTCCACTTCGTGGCCTGACTTGTTCGCCTCGGATATAGAAACATGCAAGCATGTTTCTGCATCGTTCGGCTCCTTTGTCATTCCCGCCTCCGAGCGGGAATCACCATCTCGTATAAAAGAGGAGATGCCCGATCAAGTCGGGCATGACACGTTTGACCTCGTCATCCTGAGCAACGCGAAGACAACCTCAAAAGGCGAGAGTCGCAGCCATACTCGTATGGATATGACCGAGCCGAAGAGGTTGGGGCTTGTCCCCATCCAGTGATATCTTGAATAGCGTTCTTAGAGCGAACTCATCAGTCGCTTTTTGGCGGGACTGTCTGGGAGCGGCAGGAATGTCTCTTGTGCGAACGAACGCATGAGCATTTCCTGGGCGGCCTTTTTCGGGATGCCGCGGCTCACGAGGTAGAACATCTGTTCTGCATCGAGTTCGCCGACAGTGTTGCCGTGGGTGCATTCCACGTCGTCGTGATAAATCTTGAGGACCGGCTTCACGGAGACGCTAGCATCTTCGCTCAAGAGGATCGTGTTCACGAGCTGGCTCGAATTGACGCCTGTGCAGTCGTAACCGACGATGACGCTTCCGTCGTAGCTCACGTGTGCTGAACCAGAAAGCAGGTTGCGGGCAAGCTGGGTGCTTGTGGTGCGCGGGGCTTCGTGGTAAATTGTGAGGCGGCTGTGCTGCGAGGCTTCGCCATCGAGAACGTGGAGGCTTCTGTAATCGAAGTTCGCGCCTTCACCTTTGAGGTGGCATTCGACGCTCACGCGGCCGATGGCGGTGTCGCGGCAGATGCTAGAGAATCGGACGGTGGAGCTTGCGGCTTGGTTGATGTTGAAATGCCTAAAGCGGAGCGGCAAATCGCAGGCCGGGTTTGCAAAGAAGATTTCCACGTCGGCATCTTCGCCAACGTTGATGTCGAAGCGCTCGGCGGCAACGTCGTGCGAGACCTTGTTGTCGAGAATTTCGAGGCTCACCTTGGCGCCTTTGCCGATGTCAAGGACGGTGTGCCCAAAGTCGTTGTTGCACTTGAGCATGGCCATTTCGGCTGCGCCGGCCACGATTTCGCGAATCATGGGGCGGGCCTGGTTTGCAATCGGGAGGAGGGCTGCGAAGTCGGTTTCTTGGTTGGCCGGGGTTGCTGCCGGGGAAGTCATTGGGGCTGCCGCAAAATTCGTGCCCATGAATTCCGGTGTCGGGATTTTGGCGACCGGGAAGAACGACCAAAGTTCGTTATTGCGGCGAGGCATGCCGAGTTCGCGGAGGCGTGCTATCGCCTGTTCCGCGGTGGGCAAGTTCTGTATAAATTCAGCGTTCATTATGCGTCCTCGCAGTTACTTGGCTTCTTCGATCCAGTCGTAGCCTTGATCTTCGAGCTTGAGGGCAAGTTCCGGGCCACCGCTCAAGATGATTTTGCCGTGACGGAGCACGTGAACGTAAGTGGGCTTGATGTAGTCCAAGAGGCGCTGGTAATGCGTTACAAGAATCACTGCCTTTTCGGGCGACATGATGTGATTGATGCCGTTTGCCACGATGCGGAGGGCGTCAATGTCGAGGCCGGAGTCCGTTTCGTCGAGGAAGCTCACCTTCGGGTCGAGAACGGCCATCTGGAGGATTTCGTTGCGCTTCTTTTCGCCACCGCTCATGCCGTCGTTCACGCCGCGTTCACGATAGCGGTCGTCCATTTCGAGCAAGTCCATCTTTTCTTCGCAGAGCTTCTTGAAGTCTTCGTCGCTCATTTCGGGCTGGCCGAGGTAGGCGCGCTTGCTGTTGAGTGCCATCTTCAAGAATTCGACATTGTTTACGCCCGGAATTTCGGTCGGGTACTGCGTGCTGATGAAAAGGCCGGAATTAGCGCGTTCGTTGATTTCCATTTCGAGCAAGTTCTTGCCGTCAAGTTCTACGGTACCGCCATCAACATGGTAAGCGGGGTGACCTGCAATCACTTTGGAGAGTGTGCTTTTGCCGGAACCGTTCGGGCCCATGATGGCGTGGACTTCTCCCGGCTTGACCTCGAGATTGATCCCTTTCAGGATTTGGGTGCCGTCTTCGATACTTGCTTTAAGGTTCTTGATGGATAACATATTTCCTCTTTAATTTTAAAATCTTGTTGGGCTTAGCCGAAATCGTCCATGGCTCCAAAGTCATCGTCGGGAACGTAGGGCTCGTCATCAGGGACGTAAGGCTCTTCGTTCGGATCGTACGGAGCTTCTTCGGGTGGTTCGCTTGATGCGTACTGCTCGTCGCCATCGAATGGAGGCGGGGCTTCCATCTCCGGGGGCATTTCGGATTGCTGGAATGCGGACTGCACTGCGGGCGCATCATTAAATTGTGCGCCGGGTGCTGCGTACTGCGGCGAACTTGGTTGTGCCGGGGTTGGTGCTGCGAATTGCGTGGGAGCCTGCGGCGAGAACTGTGCATTGTTGAACTGCGCGGCGTTCCCTCCGTTCATCGCAAGCTCGTTAATTTCTGTGTAAAGCTCGATGAGCGGTGTTTTGCTCTGGATAATCTGCTCGGCGAAAACATCCGGCGTGATAGCCGAAATTTTGCGCTTCTTGGAAATCGTCTGGATGCCCTGCGTGAACTTGTTCAACTGCATACGGAGACGCATGCCCGCTTCGGAATCGAGCGGAATGAGCTTTTTGTAGCGGTCGCACAGATTGAGCGTGAGTACGGCAAGCGTGTCGTAAAATTCCAGAATCTCGTTCGGCGTTTTCCACGTCTCGTCGGGGAGCTGTTCCAAGAAAAGCTGCAACTGCGGCGAAAGCGATTCGTACAATGTTCTCGGCGAGAACGCGCCCGTTTCTGCATATTGCGCGAGAATCGACTGGATAAATTCATCAATCAGCGGAGAATCAAAAATTTGGATTCCGCTGGCGGCAAAGTCCATGTCGAAATATTCTGCGGCGCGGTCGAGAAGGGTGGGGTTGCGATAAAGAAGGTTTGCAAAGCGCACTTCAATCGGCGACAAAAGTTCCCACGGAACGCTTACTTGCGGTGCTGCGGGCTGCTCGGCTGCTGCCGGCGCTTTTTCGCGTTTCGGGTGTGTAACCTTGATGCCTGCGAGCGAACGCGTTGTGCTGTAACGCTCTGAAACAAGCTTCAAATACTGATTGCGAAGTTCCGGATTCTCGATGCTCTTGATAAGCGTCTTTGCTTGCGTGATGAATGCGGCTCGGTCTTCGGGACTGTTGTTCGGCATGGTGCGCCCGAGATAGCTGAGCCAGTCTTCGGCGGTGCGGAGCGCTCTTCTGAAAGCGTCCGGACCTTGCTCGTTTACAAAGTTGTCCGGGTCAATCTTGGTGCCGTCCGGTCGCGAGAGTGCAAAAACTTTTGGCGAAAGGCCTTTGGGGAGCACGATTTCGAGACTGCGGCGCGTGGCATTTTGCCCGGCGGCGTCTCCGTCAAATACAAGGTAAGCGGTCTTTGCGTAGCGGGCGAGGATGCTTGCGTGATTCTCGGTGAGCGCCGTACCCGAGGCGGCCACGACGTTCTGTACGCCGCTTTGGTAAAGGCTGATGAGGTCAAAATATCCTTCGACGATAATGACCGCATTTTCCTTCATGATGGCGTTTCGGCTATGGTTTAACCCGAAGAGAATATCGCGTTTGCTGTAAAGCGCCGTCTCCGGGCTGTTCATGTACTTGGCAAGCTTTATTCCGTTGTGCGATGCGGGGTCGCTCAAGTCTCGACCGCCAAAGGCGACAACGACTCCCGAGAGATTCTGGATGGCTATCATCAAGCGATCGCGGAACTTGTCTGCGATACCGCCGTTTTCTTTTTCAACGGCAAGTCCAGCCTTGACGCAATCGCGTGGCGAAAAACCGTTGCGTGCGGCGTAGCCGATTAACCCTTCGCGCCCCGTTGGAGCATAACCGATGTGGAATTGCTTGCGCGTCTCAGGCGAGACATGACGCTTGTTCAAATACTCCAAAGCCTTTGGGCTTAACGTGAGCTGTTGCTCGAACCATTCGCAGGCGAGCTCGTTCAGCTTGCGAACCATCGTGCGTTCTTCGAGAACTTCGGTATTGACATTGTTGCCGATGTTCGGGAGCGCAAAACCTACGAAGTTGGCGACCCATTCTACAGCGCCCTTGAAGTCCAATTTTTCGTGTTCTTGGATGAACTTGAAAACATCGCCACCCGCACCGCATGCAAAGCACTTGTAAATGCCCAGCGTGGAATTTACCGACATGGATGGAGAGTGGTCATCGTGGAATGGGCACACGCCGACGTATTTGTTGACCCCGCTTTTTTTGAGCGGCAAGAACTGCTGAATGACCAGCGCGATATCCGCCTGGTTCTTGAGTTCTTGGATGATTTCGTCGGAGTAGAACGGCATGGCCCAAAGATAGAAATTTTATAGGGATGAGGTCGGGCTTTGCCCTTCGAGGTCGCTTCGCTTTGAGGTTTGAGGATTGTAGGATGGATGCGTCATTCTGAGAGGCGAATAGCCTCGAAGAATCCAGTGAAGTTCTTTCAGTCATGGCCGACGCTTTTTGCGTTGTCATCCTGAGCGAAGTCGGTGGATCTATAGCATTTCCCTATTACTACAAATTTTATTTCGTGTTTAAAATTTTCTATTTTATCTATATAAAAGGAGTGAAGAATGAGAAAAATGCAATTTGCTGCGTGTCATGAGCGAAAAACGGTAGGTTCGAAGTCGAAGGATCTTTTATGGATTTTAGCGTTTGCTCTTACTATGGCCCTTGTCGCTTGTGGCGACGATAAAGGTTCATCTCCCGAAGGGTTGCCTGATGAAGTTGCCAATATGGACGAACTTGAAGAATTCAAGTGCGATGATTCCGTTATTGGCGAGATTGTCTATGTGAAAAGCAAGAGCAAGAATTACGAATGCGATGGTGATGAGTGGTCCGTTTCGCAAAAGCAGTCAAAATCAAGTTCTTCAAAGAAATCGTCTTCTTCTACGAAATCGAGTAGCAGTTCCGCAAAATCATCATCGAGTTCAGGACAATCCATTGCGTTTAAAGCACCTTGCAATGTAAAAACTGATGAAAATTGCTTTGAAGATAGTCGAGATGGTCAAACATATAGAATTACAAAAATTGCCGGTCAAATTTGGATGGCCGAGAATTTGAATTATAAGGTAGAAGGTAGCTATTGTTATAACGATTCTGTTGAATATTGTAAAAAATATGGTCGCCTTTATACAAGAGCTGCTGCAATGGATAGTGCAGGCGTATGGAGCCCCAATGGCAAGGGATGTGGCTATGGAAATACCTGTGTTGCTGTGTATCCGGTGCGAGGTATTTGTCCTGAGGGATGGCATTTGCCCAAATATAAAGAATTCCGCATTTTATTAGATTCTGCTATCTGGCCTGCTGCTCTTCATCTTAAATCAACTAGTGGTTGGAATGATTATAAAGGCCAAAGTGGAAATGGTTCAGACGATTTTGGCTTTTCTGCACTTCCTGCTGGTATGCGTATAGATGAAACATATAGTTCTGTGGGTATATATGCAGATTTTTGGAGCTCATCTGGTCGTGATCGCTGGTATGCGTATACTTTGAGTATGCTTTATTTTGATAGTACTGCTTCATTGAATTATCATGATAATGAAAAAATTGCGCTTTCGGTTCGTTGTATTAATGATAAAAGTGATTCTGTAAACTTTGTCCCACCGTGTAGGACGGATGATAAGGACGATTGTGTGTATGGCTCGTTGACGGATGATCGTGACGGACAAACTTATAAAACCGTTAAAATTGGTGATCAGTGGTGGATGGCTGTAAATTTGAACTATGAAACAGAACGGAGTTATTGGATAAGTAATAGTGGTTCTTTTTCTAATCAAAAAATAAGTGAACTTAAAGATATAGATACCTCCAAATATAAGTACCCTGTAACAAAGTTTGGAAGATATTACTTATGGTCTGAGGCAATGGATAGTGCTGGCGTATGGAGCTCCAATGGCAAGGGATGTGGGTATGGTGATACTTGCGTTCCTTTGTATCCAGTGCGAGGAATTTGTCCTGATGGATGGCATTTGCCTACAATAACGGAGTATGAGATATTATTTGTTAATGTAAATATTGGAGGCGATGGCGAAACAGGTTTTGCGCTTAAGTCTTCTTATGGTTGGAGTGATGATGGAGGTGGCATTGATGCCTATGGGTTTACTGCTCTTCCTGTTGGTTGTGCGAGTCGTTTTGGAGATTTTGGCTCTAGTGCATATTTTTGGAGTTCTACAGATTCTAGTAGAGATAATGCTGGTTATATAGAAATGGAACACCATGTTGGCAATGCTGTTCCGCAATTTACACATAAAGGTAAAGGATTTCCAATTCGTTGCGTAAAAGACTAGAATAAAGAAAAAACGGTCCGCTGATGCGGACCGTTTTGCATATTCAAAATTTTTACAAAAAAAATTAGTCCAATAGCCTCGCTAATGCGTGTTAATATAAAGGGTAGAGACGTTCTTTACCTGCGGTCTCAGCGTAACTGAGAGTTGAATGATGGATAACGAAATGACAAATCAGATTATTGTTAATAACGGAACCCGTCCGGTGAATTTTGGCGCTTGTGAAATGATTGGCGAGGCAAAGACTTTCGAAGAATACAAGGGCGCAGGCGTTTTCGCGGATCTTCTTCTTGACAGGACTTTCAAGAAGGCTTTCAATCCCGACACGCAAAATAAGGTTTGCCTGATTGCGCTTTTGAACGCCGTACTTGAAGGCGAAATAGCGTCACCGATTGTCGATGTGCAGTCCCGTAACAAGGAAT